>VEOV01000155.1 GCA_012026855.1 Geobacter sp. | reverse complement strand
GAACATCTCAAGGAGCACTATGCGGCAATGAAGGGGCTCGGCGGGGGGGACTTCCTTGACTACTAGCCCCCAACTGAAACGTGGCGAAGTCTGGCAGATCGATCTCGATCCGACCGTTGGCGTGGAAATGCAGAAAGTCCGGCCAGTTGTGGTTATCAGCAGCGATGCCGCGGGCAAGCTCCCCATCAAACTGGTCGCCCCGATCACCGGCTGGGACGCCCGTTACAGCGGCAACTTCTGGCTCGTTAAAGTCAATCCGACCGCTGGCAACGGACTATCGAAAGCATCGGCTGTAGACGTTCTCCAGTCGCGCGGCGTCGATCTGTCACGGTTCAAAAGAAAACTCGGCAGGCTGGACGCTGCGACGATGGAAGAGATTGCCATTGCCATGTCAGCGCTGGTTGAGCATTTGTAAGCGTTCTGAAGCCGTCTTCGCTTTGAATGCCTGCAACCATCTCCAAAAGAGAAAGGCCCCATGCCGTGAAGCATGGGGCCACATTTAAGTCCCTCGGCGGCTTGTCATAGTGACGCCAAGGGGCTGCTACCTTGAGCTAGTCTCACAAGCCCGATTTTTCTGAATTACTCCTATCTCATAACAGTTGCCGATAGTCACAGTGCAGCGCTGCGGCAAGCTTTCTGGCGCGCTCCTTGCCAATGGCCCGTTTGCCGTTTTCCATCTCGCTGATATGGTGCTGGGGAATACCGGTGAGTGCGGCGAGCTGCTTCTGGGTAAAACCTTCGCGGTGACGATAGGCGCGCAGAGCCAGTTCGTGCTCCTTGCCGATATATTCCGGAAAGACTTCCGCCACACTGTACGACCGCGCCTCGTCGTGTTCAAGTGATTCGGCGTAGCGCTTTACCAACTGGACATTAACTGGCCTGACGCGCAGTTGTACCGTTACCAGACCGTCAGTAGGGTGCTTTTTCGTGTGTGCCTGCATAAATTATCTCCACTGATACGGTGCCACGGTCTTCTGTCCAGACCGCCACATAGGTCGGATGCCCTTTTTTCAGATGACAGTGGTGCCGGTTGCTTCCGAGCTTAGAATAGTTGGGCCAATCGCCTCGTACCGGACCGGCTGTTTCAATGTCCCGGACGAGTTGAAAAAGCAGCAGGCGTAGCCGCTCGGGAAGTTTGTCCGCCTGTTTTTTCGTCTTGCCGGTAAAAGTAACAGTCCAGTGCATGTCGATAAAATATACCCGTATCAGGTATATTTCAAGATAATAAATTCTGCACGGTTACCGATAATCACAACACCCCGCTATGCAGATCCCGCTTGTGGTAGCGCCAGGCGAAGGCTCCGGCGCGCACCCACCAGTCGATGACGAAGACCCCCCAGACGAAGTAGAGCGACAGCTGGAACACATCGGCCACCAGCCAGGCCAGCACCACCCGTACCCCCCACATGGTCAGCAGGGTAGCGATAAAGACATAGAAAGTATCGCCGGTACCCCGCAGGCTGCCGGCGTAGACAAAGGAGAGTGCCAACGGGATCTGGGCCAGGGCTACCAGTCGCAGGAAGACGACCCCTTCGCGGATGACCTCGCTATCGGCGGTAAAGAGCCGCATCATCTGCTCCGGCAACAACAGAAACAGCGTGGCCATCAGCCCCATGACCAGCAAAGCCAGGCGCATGGCCTCCCGATGCCCCATGCGCGCCTGCCGGTATTTGCGCGCTCCGAGGGACTGCCCCATGAGGGTGGCGGCAGCGATCCCCATGCCGGCGCCCGGCATGAAGGAGAGGGATTCGATGGAGAGTCCCACCTGGTGGGCAGCATAGGCAACAGTGCCGAAGCCGAGGATGAACCTGGAGTAGAGCAGCTGGCCCGACTGCTGGGCGACCCTCTCCAGGGCCACCGGATAGCCGACCCGCCAGATCCGCTGCCAGAGCTGCCAGTCAGGCCGGTCGAAGCTGATTACCCGCAGCTGCAGGGCCCGCACCAGCAGGTAGCAGAAGCCGATGGCCTCTGAGAGGTTGATGGCATAGGCCGCGCCGATCACACCGAGCCGTGGCAGGCCGAACTTGCCGTAGATCAGCGGCCAGGCCATCAGCACGTGGAGGACATTGACCAGCATGATGGCAGTCATGGGGGTCTTGGTGTCGCCGCGGCCATGCATGATGCCGGAGAGGATGTTCAACCCGGCAGTGAAGCCGAACCAGAGGAAGACCAGGCGGATGTAGGGAGCGGCGTGGGCCATGACGTCCGGGCCGGCCCCCATGAACAGCGCCACCCGGCTGCCGCCGGCGACTCCGGCAATGGTGGCGAACAGGATCAGGATCAGACAGGCGAGGAGCGCCACCAGGGCGGCCCGACGGGCCTCCTCACGCCGCTCGGCCCCCCAGAGATGGGCAATGACCACGGTAGTGCCGGTGGACAGCCCCCAGAAGACGGTCATGGCGGCGAAGATCATGAACTGTCCCAACCCGGCGGCGGCGATGGCCGGGGCGCCGAGACCGCCGACCAGGAAGATGTCGACGATGGAGACCAGCCGCTGGAACAGGGCCGAGAGCAGCACCGGCAGGGATAACGAGACAACCCGGCGGCGGATGGAGATCCGCTTGGCCGGGTTGCCGGTCAAGGAGTGTTTTATGGAGGTAATGATCTGCTTCAACTTATCCTTCAGATTTCAAGTTCTTCAGCCATGCTCAGCACGAAATTCTTGGCCCTCCCCATGGGAGCGATCATACCGTAGGCCAAGGCCTCTTTCAGCTCTGCTTCCGTTGCGCCTGCCTCCTTCGCACCTGCGAAGTGTTTCTTCAGTCAGGCAGGGCAGCCGACCGCCACGGCACAGCCAACGCGGATCAATTCCCTGACCCGGGCATCCAGCACCTCTTCATACTCAAAATCGAGGACTTTTTTCTTTATTTTCATAGCACCCCCCCTTGCAAGTATGTTTTCACAGCCATTAAAAATCTACTACATATTTTCGGCAAATGGAACAGATACTCTTCCGCAGAACCGCGACTTCATGGTACTCTGTGGCCATGGAAATGCCGCTAAGAGACGACAGTTACTGGATGGGGAAAGCGCTGGCACTGGCCGGTCGGGCGGCCGCCCTTGGCGAAGTCCCCATCGGCGCCGTGCTGGTAAAGGATGGTAAAATCATTGGCAGGGGGTTCAACCGCCGTGAAGGGCAGAACGACCCCAGCGCCCATGCGGAGATGATCGCTATCCGCCAGGCGGCCAAACGCCTGACTGCCTGGCGGCTGACCGGCACCACCCTCTACGTAACCCTGGAACCCTGTCCCATGTGCATGGGGGCCATCATTCTGGCACGCATCGAACGGCTGGTCTTCGGCAGTTTTGACCCGAAGGCCGGAGCAGCCGGCTCTCTCTATAATCTGGCCGATGATCCCCGTTTCAATCACCGGGTAGAAGTCGAATCAGGTGTCAAAGGACAGGAGTGTTCCGCCATTTTGAGTGATTTTTTCAGAGAATTGCGCCGCCAAAAAAAAGAGAACCGCTCAACTGCGAGGAGTAATTGAATTCAGCCGTAGAACCCCCATCAACAAGACG
>VEOV01000227.1 GCA_012026855.1 Geobacter sp. | reverse complement strand
GTGATGCAACTCGGAGAAAAATGAATATTCAATTGAGTTACTAATACCTCAGCCGCTACTGCCGGCCAGACAGGCAAACGACACCCTGGGCCAGCGCCGGTAACGGCAGTTTTAACAGGATCTGGCCTCATCGGCCGTCAACTCTTCCTCAACATCGGGGCTGAACCGGTCACAGTCTGCCGCCTGGCTGGCTGCTCCGCTCCAATCTGCATAAATCACCCTCTGTAAGTAATGTTCTATCCTGCGGCACATGACAAAAAAAGGACCCTCTCCTGATGGAAAGGGTCCCTGGGCAGACGAATAGACTCCGTCACTGCGGGATCTCCTTTCCAAAAGGGAGGTATTGCCGTTTCCAGCAATGCCCAGTGGCCTATCACCATGAGGAAGAACCTTTTAGGCGATAAGACTCGGAGAGACAGTTCGTTATTTTGCAATTATCGTGCACACCGCGCAGAAAAAACGTAAACCTGCTGCAGTGGCGGTTTTACAGGATCATTAGCGTATGTGCAAACCACAGGACTGTTACTTTTTTCCACAGCAGCAGGCCTCACTGTAGACATTCACCACACCACAAACCAGCTGCACTTATGCAAGCCGTTACCTGAGTTGACAAATACTAACCGAGGTCAATGTAAAACGCTAGTTTATATTAACCAAAAAATTATCCGGCTACCGGAAAGCAAGCTCCAGGTAGCCGGATAATATCAAAACCGACTGGACATGATTCACACTGCAAACCGCAGTAGAATCATCTCACGTTCTATGACAGCTCAATAAAGGCCCAGTTTTTCTTCGCTCATACTGATAAAAATATTTTTTACCTGGGTGTAATGTTCCAGGATTACCTTATGGGTTTCGCGGCCGATACCGGATTTTTTATAGCCGCCGAACGGTGCGTGGGCTGGCAGAATATTGTAGCAGTTGACCCACATTCTGCCGGTCTCCACCCCCCTGGCAACCCTGAGTGCCCGGTTGATATCCTTTGTCCAGTCTGCACCGCCAAGGCCGAATTCGTTGTCATTAGCCATGGCAATAACCTCTGCCTCGGTCTTGAATTTGATCACCACCGCCACCGGCCCGAAAATCTCTTCCTGTGCGACCCGCATCTTGTTGGTAACATTGATCAACAGGGTAGGCCTCATGAAAGCGCCTTTGTCCAGACCGTTTTCAGTCACCCTGACGCCGCCGCATGCCAGTGTAGCCCCTTCATTCTTGCCGATTTCAACATACTCGAGAATCTGCTTGAGTTGACCTTCATCGACCTGGGTTCCCATGATTGTGTCTTTTTCCCAGGGGAGCCCGACCTTGATGGCATTAAAGGCCTTAACTGCATCGGCGACAAATTTATCGTAGATATCCTCGTGAACAAACACACGGGAACCGGCACAGCAGACTTGCCCCTGGTTGAAGAGGATACCGAGCTGTAACCCCTCAATAGCCTTATCCCACGGACAATCCGGGAAGTAGATGTTGGCCGATTTACCCCCCAGCTCCAGTGTAGCTGGAATGAGTTTCTTGGCAGCGGCGTCAGCAATCTGATAGCCGATCTCCGTTGAACCGGTGAAGGCCAGCTTACGGAAGCCGAGATGTTCGATCATGTAATTTCCTGAACTTGAGCCACGTCCGGTAATGACATTGACAACACCAGGCGGCAGAACCTGATCCAGCAGTTTTGCCAGTTCAAGCAGGCTGAGCGGCGTTGTGGAAGAGGGCTTGATAACAGTGCAGTCGCCGGCCGCCAGGATCGGAGCAATCTTCCAGGCTGCCATCAGGAAGGGGAAATTCCATGGGATGATCTGGCCAACGACACCGATCGGTTCCCGCAGGATAATGCTCATGGTGTTATCGTCGATCATCACCGCCTGCCCTTCCTCGGTTCTGATGGCGCCGGCAAAATAACGAAAATGGTCCGACGCCAGAGGCACGTCAACTGCCATGGTCTCACGGATCGGCTTGCCGTTATCCATTGTCTCAACCATGGCAAGCTTCTCGGCATTGGCATCAATCAGATCGGCAATCTTCAAGAGCATCGCCGCGCGCTCCTGCGGGCTGGTTTTCTTCCAGCTATCCCATGCCTTCCAGGCCGCCTTCACAGCCTTGTCAACATCCTCCCTGCTAGCGTCGGCACAGGTTGCCAGCAGTTCGCCATTGGCCGGGTTGAAGGTCGATATGGTCTTACCGTTGCTCGCTGCAACCCACTGGCCGTCAATGTAGAGTTTGTAACTGTCATCCATCGGTTTTTTCATTGTTTCCTCCTGATATTCTCTTTGAGTGTGCAGGCAATGCCTGTATCTCCATTAGCAGCCCCCATGCCATATCAGAACAATGTTTTCAGTTACCTGGTTTTCGTCAGGCGACACCGGCATAGAATCATGGAGACCCTCGTTTTCAGGTCGTTTTTTATTCATTGCGGCGCCAGTGATTTCTGCGCAACAGAATGCCGAAACGAGCCCGGGCTCCCAATAAACTGAACATTAGGCATGATAATTGCTCACTAATGGCACAGCTGTACCATGAACACCTGTCACATTTTGCAACGCAACTTCTCAGCTAAAACCATTTTTTATTTCACTCCGGAGTGCTTTCATGTACAAATTCCCGCTGGTCAGCAAGATCAACATCAATCGCGCCCGCACCGAATTTTTTAACATGGGCACCGTCCCTTCAGGCCGGGTTTCCGAGCATATCATCCGCTCGTGGCAACGCTCCCAGGTAAGCGGCGTCAATATGGCGCGGGAAAGCAGCTCGATCCCCACCGTCTGCCGCAAGGAACTGGTCGGCCTTACGGAGAAGAACCGCAATCTGCTGGTTCAGTCCTACCCGGTAATGGAAAATCTTTACGAACAGATTCATGACAGCTCCAGCATGGTCATCCTGGCCGACGCCTCCGGCGTTGTACTGCACTCCCTTGGCGACACCAACTTCGTCAACCGGGCACGAAAAGTTGCCCTGCAGCCGGGTGGGATCTGGTCCGAACAGATCCGGGGAACCAACGCCATCGGCACCGCCCTGGTGGAACAGCAGCCGGTAGTGATCCATAGCGCCGAGCACTATATGACGGCCAACGATTTTCTGACCTGCTCTGCCTCCCCCATTTTCGACCCCTATGGGAAGCTTCTCGGCGCCCTGGACGTTTCCTGCGACTGCCGCGCCCAGCAACAGCACACCATGGCTCTGGTGCGGATTTCTGTACAGCAGATCGAAAACCAGATGTTCTCCTGCGGCTTCGAAACGGAGATCTGCCTGCAGTTTCATAACCGGCCCGAATTCATCGGCACCATGTACGAAGCGATTGCCATTTTCAGCCAGGATGGCCGGCTCTTGGCAGCCAACCGCAGCGCCCTGCTCCACCTGAGTCTGGATCGTTTTCAGGCAGAAACCGCCTCATTCGGGCAGCTGTTCGACACCCCTTTCGACGCACTGCTGCTCCAGGCTGACAAATCGCCACAGCCTGTTATCCGTCTCTCCATTTCGAAAGGAATGCAGGTTTATGGCAGAGTCAAGGGAACCGCAAACCGTCTGCAAAGTTTCCTCTGTCAGCCAGGCAAGCGGAGCGTACAGGCGGCCGATGCCAGCGAAAACCGATTACACTCCCTGCATGCCCTGGAATTCGGCGACAGCCGCATGCGCGCCGCCATCGACAAGACCAGACGGGTGATCGGCCACGACATCCCGGTATTGATCGAAGGCGAATCGGGTACCGGCAAGGAGCTGTTCGCAAGGGCCATGCACCATGAGAGCAGTCGCCGTCAGGGGCCATTTGTGGCCCTCAACTGCGCGGCCATTCCGGAGGGGCTGATCGAGGCGGAACTGTTCGGTTACCAAGAAGGAGCTTTTACCGGAGCAAAACGCAAAGGGAATACAGGCAAGGTCAAACAGGCTGACGGAGGGACTCTGTTTCTGGATGAAATCGGTGATATGCCGCTGACACTGCAGGCAAGACTACTGCGGGTGCTACAGGAGCGTGCCATCACCCCTCTGGGGGACAGTAACTCTCACCCCATTGACATCAATGTGGTCTGTGCCACCAACCGGAAGCTGCGTGATGAGATTGCCCGGGGCCGCTTCCGTGAAGATCTTTACTACCGGCTCAACGGCCTGGTGATAACCCTCCCCCGTTTACAGGAGCGGGAAGACCTGCTCCCACTGGCCCAATCAATACTGGACGACATCGCCGGTTCAGGCCGGAAGGTGCGCCTGCAGGCCGACGTGCTGGATCTCTTTGCAGCCCACCCCTGGCCGGGGAATATCCGCCAGATGCACAACGTGCTCCGCACCGCCGTTGCACTGCTCAATGACGACGATGTTATCACCATGGCTCAGCTTTCCGATGATTTTCTCGAACAGTCCCTGCACAGAGACCTGCCGGTGAACAGTGCTGTGAAAGAGCGCCCGCGACCGGTCAATAATAATACTCATCAGCCTGAACGGCTCGAACATCTTGAAGCAAGAGCGATTCGACAAGTCATGGCAGCCTGCAACGGCAACATCTCGGCAGCCGCTCGCCAACTTGGCATAAGTCGCAACACACTCTATCGAAAAATCAGGGAAATTACCTTGAAAGGAGAAGAAACCGTAGAAAATTAATCGCAGCAACCGAGCCGGTCAGAGATGTCGGCAGCAGCCTGCCTGAGGGTGGGCAGCAGTTCATCAAACTGCCGTTTTTCATCGAATCGCATGATCGGCCCTGAAATGGCCAGTGCCGCCACAACGGCATTGCTGCTGTTGCGGATCGGGGCGCTGAGGGAACAGACACAACTGTCCAGTTCCTCTATTTCAATGGCATAGCCATCGGCGGCAATCTGCTGCAGCTGCTGCCACAACTCTTCCGGATCGGTTATTGTCCGGGGAGTGTAGCTCTCCAGTACTGCCGGAATATGCAGTGACTGCTCCGCTTCGCTCATGGCTGCCAGCAAAACCTTGCCGGCCGCCGTACAGTGCAGCGGTAACCAGGCGCCGCGGCTGGAAACCACCCGTACCGGGCGTGTTGTGTCCAGTTCATCCAGCAGCAGCAGACTACTTTCTTTCAACACGGCAAGATAGACATTCTCGTTAAGCTGGGCAGCAAGCGACTCAAGCACCGGTCTGGCAACCGTCTGCAGACCTGTCTGTTTCAGGGTCGCATTGCCAAGCTCAAGGTTTTTCAAACCGAGACGGTAGCCGCCAGTGGAGCTGTTCTGTTCAACAAAATTCCTGGACTCAAGTGTTGCCAGCATCCTGAAGATGTTATTCTTTTGCAGTGCCATGCGCCTGCTCAGCTCACTGACGCCTAATTCTGCCTCCCCACCCTTGAACTGCTCCAGGAGTACCAGAGCCTGGGAAACATTCTGGATGATATAACTGGATTTATCTCTATGTATGGTTCCGCCCATAATCATCTACATCCCTATCTCGTGAATCTCCATTGCCAGGAGATCAATTAGCAGCTTGCGGCAGCGCAGCGTTTGCCCCTCTCTCAACAGAACCTTGCATGCCTCGGCCACCTGCAGACTGGCAACCACTGCCGGGGTGAAGGCCGGATTACCCAACTGCTGCTCTACCCCTTTCCCTTCGACCCAATTGGCGTAACTGTTCTCAATAGTCATTTCACCGGGGAACTGGGTCGCCACCTGCCCATACCAGCCGCCGATTGCGCCATGCACCAGCGGCATGGCCAGGGCGGTGCAGACATCAGCCAGCTCAAGACGGACTGAGATACTGTCAAGCCCATCAATCACTACATCCACCCCTTGAAGCAGCTCACGGCCATTGGCAGCATTGAAAGACATCTCAAGGGGAGACACGGTTACTGCCGGATTAATTGCCCCAACCCGGACAACTGCCGCTTCGACCTTTGCCCTTCCCAGATCAGCCATGGAGGAGAGCAGCTGCCGGTTGAGGTTATGCTCCTCAAAGACATCAGGATCAATGACCACCAGCTGGCCAATGCCAAGACGGGCCAGCTGCTCAATGATATAACCGCCAAGACCGCCGCAGCCGATAACCGCGACCCTGCTCCGGAAAAGAGTCAACTGACCGGCAGTGGTGATGGCCTGCCGGTTGCGCTGGTATCTGGCCGGCAATAGTCCATTGGAGAGGATCGCCTCCTCAACCTGGGCGCAGCTGCAACCATATTTCTCCATGGCTGCCTGTTGCACACGCCACGGCACCAGGTCACCATCAGCTCCGGCCAGCAGGTAATCCAGCAGCGGCTCCATATCAGCCCCCCCCGACAAGCGGGAAGATCGCCAGGGTTTCGCCATCCCGGAGCTCACGCTCACGGTCAACATGGCGGCTGTTGACCATGAGAATCCCGAGAGACTCCTCCGGTATCTGCAACTCGGCAACGATTGTGCCGGC
>VEOV01000278.1 GCA_012026855.1 Geobacter sp. | reverse complement strand
TTCTCGGGGCAGGCAGCGGCAATCTCGCCCAGGTGCCGGCCTACAAGCCGAAAAACGAGACCCTCTACACCAACAAGTTCGGCCTGGACCTCCATGCCAAGGCGACCAAGGATGTCACCGTCACCGTCAAGCTTGATATGTACAAGGCCTTCGGCTCCCAGAGCGATCAGACAACCACAGGCAACTATTTTGCCGACCGGGTCGGCGCGTTTGACGGCACTGTCGGCCATGTCCCCTCCGACAGCCTGCTGAATGTGGACCGCGCCTATGCCACCTGGAGCAATATTGCCGAGCAGCCCCTCTGGTTCTCGGTGGGACGGCGCCCGGCGACCAATGGCGCCCCCAGCAACCTGAGGCTGAACACTGAACGCCCCGGCAACGGCGGCACCCCGGCACTGCTGGTTGATTACGCCTTTGACGGCATGACCGTCGGCTATGCCCCGGACATCGAAGCCCTGCCAGGGGCCTACGGCAAGGTCTGCTACGGCCGCGGTTTTGACAGCGGCCTCAGGACCCCGTCCAACAGCATCAAGGACACCGACATGCTGGGAATCGCGGTGATCCCGATCGACACCGATCCGCTGCGGGTCTGGCTGCAGTGGAACCGCGGCATGAACATCTTCGATTTCCCGGCCATGAATAACACCATCTTCGGCAACACCGCCCCGGCCACCAACCTCGGCGACATCGACTGGTACGGCACCGGCGCCATGAGCACCCTCAAGAAGGTCGGCCCGGGAACGCTGAACATCTTCGGCGATGTCGGCCTGAGCGTCACCCGCCCCAACAGCAATGTCTCCCAGAATGCCGGTTTCCAGGGGCTGATGACCGGCAGCTTCTTTGACCAGGACTTCAATCCCAAGGACAAAACCGGCTGGGCTGTTTACGCCGGTGTCCGCTATGACCTGCCGTCAAAAACCAAGCTCGGCTTTGAATTCAACCACGGCTCCAAAAACTGGATCACCTTTGCGCCATCGGCCGACGACATGTGGACCAGCAAGGTCGGTACGCGGGGCAACGTCTATGAGCCGTACATCATCCAGGAGCTTGATCTCAAGCCGGTCTCCTCGTTCTTCAGCAAGGCCTTCTTCAAGATCGGCTACCAGTATTACGACTTCCAGTACACCGGCAGCAACAACTGGGTCGGGGCGCCGCAGAAAATCAGCGACATCCAGTCAACCGATCTGCTGCTGCTGGCCCCGATCAAGAGGGCCCATGATGTCTATGCAACCTTCGAAGTGAAGTTTTAACCGACACCAGTCCCCGGAGATGCGCATGCTCTCCGGGGCAACAAGAATCAACTAAAGAGGAGAAGAACATGAAAAGATTACTGTCAATAATGGTTCTCGCCGGCATGATCGCCTGCGGCGTGCTTTCGTTCAGCAAAACGGCAAGCGCTGAAGAGGTGAAAATGATCGGCGTCATTACCAAGATCGAACTGGCGGCAGACGGCAAATCGGCCATTGCCGTGCTGAAGGATGTCAAATCCGGTGAAAACGTCACCATCCTGGTTTCCGATGAGTTGACTCTCGACAAGTTCAAGGACAAGCGGATCGTTGTTGATGACGAAATCCGCTGCAAGTATGACAACGAGGGTGGCAAAAACAACAGCAAAATCTTCAAGAAAACTGCCGGCTGCTAAACAGGTCTTGATAAAGGAGAACGATTAATGCTCAAGAGAACTTTCATGCTGGCTCTGGCAGCCGGCAGCTATGCCGCAGCCTCATTCGCAGCCGATGGCGGCACGACAGCCAAACCGGCCATGGCAAAAAACTGCACCAACTGTCACAAGGCAGAAGCCGGTGCGGTGCGCGGCCAGTTCGACCTCGTCACCTTCAAGGCAAAAACCATCCAGGTGAAAATCGATGACGCGGTGGAACTGTTCAAGTTTGATGAAGACGAGATCAAGGTGGTAAACAGCTCCGGCAAGACCGGCGATGGCGAGTTCCTGAAGGACAACCTGGTCAAAAAAGGCCATGAAATCAAGGTGGAATACACGGAAAAGGACGGCATCAAAACTGCCGTCAAGCTCATTGAAAAGCCACCTGTCAAGGTGCCCGCGGAGATGCTGATCCAGACGGCAGACATCGAGAAGCTCATCGCCCAGAAACCGGACCAGAAGAACTATTTCCTCTTCGATTCGCGGCCGCTGCCGCGCTACCAGGAGGGTTACATTCCGACCGCAGTAAACCTGCCGTTTCCCGCCTTCGACAAGCTGGCAGGAAAGCTGCTGCCCAAGGACAAGAACGCCCTGATCATCTTCTATTGTGCCGGCACGACCTGCAACATGAGCCCGGGCTCGGCCGATAAGGCAAAGAAGCTCGGTTACACCAACATCAAGATTTACAAGGATGGCATGCCCGCCTGGCTGGCAAGGAATTACGGCGCGATCTCCCCCCAACTCCTCAAGGACGCCTGGATCGACAAGGATATCCCCCATGTCCTGCTTGATGCCCGCCCTGCCGATGCAGCCGCCAAAGGGTTCATCACAGGTGCCGTTGCCTTTCCGGGCAATCAGGCTCCCCAGCTGATCAAGGGGCTGGCAATCAAGAAAAATGCCCCGATCATGGTGTACGACCAGAATGGCGGCGCTGCGGCAGCAACAGTGGCAGCGGCCCTGGTCAAAGACGGCTTCAAAAAAGTAGTCGTGCTGTCAGGCGGTTTCGATGCCTGGCAGACTGCCGGTTATGGCATTGCCACAGGCCAGCCGACAGCCAAGGCCAGCTACACAGCCAAACCGCGCCCCGGGGAGATCAATCTGGAGGAGTTTAAAAAATACGCGGTCAAACTGCCTGACAATGTCGTGATTATCGATGTCCGCACCGCCAAAGAAGGCAAAGCAGGCATGCTGAAAACCGCCAAACTGATTCCTGCCGATGAGGTCAAGGATCGCCTGGCCGAGATCCCCAAGGACAAGCTCACCGTACTCCACTGCAGTACCGGCACAACTGCCGAGGTGGTCTACAACTCTCTGAAAGAGCTCGGCTACAGCAATGTCCGCTATGCCAATGCGAAGATCGATTTTAACAAGGACGGCAGCTACAAAATAACCACTGAGTAGTACAGGAAGGTGCGCTATGAATTTAAAAAGAACATTACTGTCTGTAGCAATTCTGACCCTGGTCGCCGCTGTGCAGACAGCCGCTGCCGGGGAGGATCACAGCCAGCATCTCAAGGGGGGCTTCAAGAGCGGCCCGGAAGTAACCAAAGCCTGCCTCGAATGTCACGAAAAACAGGCCACTGACTTCATGAAGACCACCCACTGGAACTGGAAAGGGACACCCAATCACGTCAAGGGTCTGGAAAAGAGCACCAAGCTCTATGGCAAGGCGAACATGCTCAATGCCTTCTGTACCTCCATTCAAGGGGGCAAGGACGGGATCGTCCACGAAGCCTGCGACAAATGCCATGCCGGCTACGGCTGGACCCGGACCGACTACGACTTCAGCAACAAGAACAATGTGGACTGCCTGATCTGCCATGCCCAGAAGGGCAACTACCAGCGGGCGTCCGTCGGCTGCACCGTTGACATGAAGTCCATGGAGAAAGGGGTCATGGATCTGGATCAGGCCGCCAAAAGCGTTGGCATGCCGACCCGCAAGAACTGCGGCTACTGCCACTTCTTCGGCGGCGGCGCCGACGCGGTCAAGCACGCCGGCCTGGATTCAACCCTGGAAAAAACCACCAAAAAGCAGGACGTTCACATGGGCTCCAAGGCCAGCGGCGGCCAGGACATGGCCTGCCAGAGCTGCCACAAGACAAAGGAACATAAAATCGGCGGCGCCTCCAGCATGATGGCCCATTATGACAGCCGCGTGGCCTGCAAGGATTGCCATAGCGGCGCCAAGGCACCCCACCTGAAGTCGAAGAACGGCGCCCTGATCAACAACCACCTGGCGGCGGTCGCCTGCGAGACCTGCCACATCCCGGTCTTCAACAAGGCCCAGGCAACCAAGATGAGCTGGAAATGGTCCGATGTGGGCAAAGATCTCCAGTCGGAAGACCAGTTTGACAAAGAGACTTTTGCCAAAAAGAAAGGCTCCTTCACCTGGGGCCAGAACGTCACCCCGGTCTACGCCTGGTATAACGGCAAGATCGAGCGTTACATGGTGGGTGACAAGATCAAGGACCCGAAAAAACCGGTGGTCATGACCAGGCCGGTGGGGGACATCAAGGACAAAACTGCCAAGATTTATCCTTACAAGCTCTATACCGGCGATCAGCCGATGGACTCAAAGTACAAATACCTGGGCATCTTCCAGCAGTACAAATCTCTCTGGGATGACTTCAGCTGGGACAAGGCCCTTAAGAGCGGCTCGGACATTCTGCCCTACAGTGGCAAATACGAGTTCGTCAACACCGTCTCCTACATAGCTGCCAGTCACGAAGTTTCTCCGAAAGAGGAGGCCCTGCAGTGCGGCGAATGCCACATGGGTGGCAAGCGGATGGATTGGAAAGCGCTCGGCTACAAGGGTGATCCGATGAAAACCGGCGGGCGGGCAGCAAAAAAATAGCCGCTACCTGGAAATTTGGTTACAAAAAAGCCCTGGGCATTCAGCTCAGGGCTTTTCTGTTTGTGTGCATGGCGTTGTTGCAGAAAACAGTGCCTGATCAATCCATGAAAAATATTTTTTTGTAGGCATTCTTAACGGCAGTCCCCTGTTGCTTTATGGCGGCCTTGTCACCGTTTTTCAAGGCTGTCCGTAAGGCAGCTACCGATGTACGGCCTTCCGTCAGGGTTGTTTTTACCGGCGGCAAAGCGCTTTCCGGTGCAAGGGCCACCTCTTCCCAGGAAACCGCCAACCAGGGGCCAAAGCGGGCCTCCACCTGTCGCAGGCCAGCGGTATCCTTGGCTTCGTCCGCCTTGTCCAGGATAATTTCCATAGCTTCATGGAAATTATTGGCCTTGTCGGCCAAAGAGACAATGCCATTGGTTACCCGCAGGTTCCACATCAGATAACGGACCTCTTCCAGCAGGTTGTGAGCTGCCTTCACATCCCCTTTCTCCATGAGTGCCCTGGTTTCATTGCCGATCGCTACCGGTCTGGTAATTACGGCCGGGAAATCCGTAACCGAAGCAAACACCGTCGGCACGTCCCGGCTGTATTTCGCCGCCAGCTTTGCCCACTCAGTGGTAAAGGCCGCAATTGCCACCTTGGCCTTGTCGGCATCTTCCTTCTTACTGGTCAGGGAGAGCGATTTTTTGAAATGGCTGTAAGGGAGCGACAGGTCTTTGTTGAAGGTGGCATAGTCGGAAGCCGACACTACAGCAGGGATGGTGAGCAGGGTAGCCAGGGACAGAACTGACAGATTGAAACGCATACTTTCTCCTTTTAATATATAGTTAGATATAAATATTTGCATATCAGGCCCTGGAATGCAATTTATTTGTAATTAGTTTCATTCGGTATTCTTTATCAAACAACCCTATTTGGGGGTTAAAGCCATAAAGAGTCGGGCACTTGACTTAACAGGACTTTCAGCTGATGGGCTTGCCAGGGGTAAACGGCTGGATCTTTAGAAATGGCACTATAAATCTGGAGGAATGTCGAAATTCTTTCAAACCTATGGCCATCCCCGGATGGCCCTCTGCCGGTCGGGGGTGATCGGTCACACTTTCACCCCCAGCAGCTGCACCACCGCTGCCAGGCCGGTATGGCCACTCCCTTCCCTGACCTCCCGTTCAAGCTCGACCCCATGGCGAAACTGCAGACCGGCCAGCTCGGTTTGCAACTCTGCCAGCGACATCAGCATCTCCAGTGATTTCGGCCCGCCGGTTTGGTAGTTCAGCTGTTGCTTGCTGAACGCTTCCAGGATGAAAACGCCACCCTGCTTCAGTCCCGTGACAGATGCCCGGTGTACAGCCTGACGCAAGGCAAGGGGCAGATGGCAGTAACAGGCAACGATGCCGCTCCAGCTGTCAGGTTCAATCCGGTAATCGGCAAGATCCGCCTGCAACAGTTCCACCTGGACGCCCCGTTCCCGCGCCAGCCTTTCGGCTTTCTGCAGGCCGACAACAGAGCTGTCAACCGCTGTCACCTCGTAGCCCAGAGAAACAAGAAAGACGGCGTTGCGCCCTTCACCCTCCGCCAGCATCAATACCCGGCCGCCAGGTATCTGTCCGGCGACCGATTCAAGAAACTGATTCGGCAGGGTGCCATAAAGGTACCCTGGGGCGCGGTAGCGCGCGTCCCATTCCAATGGCGTTCTCCCTTGTGCAGCACTGTTCATGGTAAACCTCCACAACTGCAACTGCAGGAACAGGCAAGACCACGGGCTTTCCCGAAGGCTTCCCTCCCTTCGCGCAGAGAAAGCAACGCAATCAGCAGGGAGCCGAGTGCATCGAACCAGCCGATCCCGGTCAGGGCATAACCGGCACTGGCCGCCAGCAGGACCACGGAAAGCTGCATGCAGGTGCGGGTACAAGCAGCATCGGCGAGGATTGCCGGTGAATTAAGGGCTTTGCCGACATTCTGCTTATAGTGCATCAGCAGCCACATGGTCAGAATGGAAACCACTGACACGACGATGCCCCAGAAGGTGGTCTCGGGTTTATGCCCCTGCACAATGGTGATGACGGCAGTCGCAGCCAGACCTGCTGCCAGGAGATAGAACGAGCTGCCCGTAATCCGCAGCGCCTGCTGCTCGAAGCGGTCCGGATCCGACGTGGCCCCGCCGGCGAGACGGCGCACCATATGCCAGATGCCGACCCCTGAGA
>VEOV01000005.1 GCA_012026855.1 Geobacter sp. | reverse complement strand
TTGCAGCGGCGTCAATCACCAACGGACGGTTGGTCAGAGTATGGGGGCAGATGGGGGTGATCACGATGCAATCCATGGAAGGGGCGATGATCGGGCCGCCGGCTGAAAGCGAGTAACCGGTGGAACCGGTCGGGGTGCTGATAATCAGGCCGTCAGCCTTGAAGGTGGTCACATCGTAGTCATTGACCGTGGTTTTGAGATCCACTATCCGGGCAAGGGCCCCCTTGTTGATCACCACATCATTCAGCACCAGATGGGAAGCGATCTCATCGCCTTCGCGCTCAACTGAAGCATGCAGCATCAGCCTTTCTGAAACACGATAGTCCCCCTGCAGGCATTTTTCCAGGGCCGGATAGAGCTCGTCAAGGGCGATCTCGGTAAGAAAGCCGAGACTGCCCAGGTTGACCCCCAGAATGGGAATATCCCTGGCGCCGATGATCCGTGCTGTTGAAATCAGGGTGCCGTCACCGCCTAGCACTACCACCATGTCGGCATGCAGGGGGATCTCATCGGCACTGCCCCCGGCACAGCCAAGATGGCGGGCAAGGTGAGCTTCGACCAGCGGCCGGCAACCTTTCTGCTCAAGCCACCTAAAAAGCTCCAGGGCAACCCCGTGACAGCGGGAGTCGTGTACTTTGGCAAATACCCCGATTTTTTTCATCAGAATCGACCTCAAAGACGAATAATAGATGATTTTACTAGCATGGTTTAATATATTGTGTCTATGGAAAAGCTGAAAAGAGCGGCTATAATAAAGCTCTGACAGACTTTGCCAATCCTTGGCCATTCGAGGTCTTAATGAGCAATACCCCTGATGAGTACCCCAGAGAAGCTGTTGATCTCGATGATTGCATGCAGGTCATCAAGTCTTTCCTTGAACATCTGGAGTATACCCTAGGCAAGGACAAATACACTTCCCTGAAGCGTGATGTTTACAACGCCCTCTCCTACTCGGCACGGGACCGGATGATTTCCCGCTGGATGGATACCCAGCGTTCCTACTACCATGACGACCCGAAGCGGGTTTATTATGTCTCCATGGAGTTTCTCATGGGGCGCACCCTGGAGAACTCGCTCATCAATCTCGGCTTGATCGATAACTTTCGCAACGCCATTGAATCGCTGGGCTACGATTTCAACGAAATCGTCGATGAGGAGCAGGATGCCGGCCTCGGCAACGGCGGTCTTGGCCGGCTGGCGGCCTGCTTCCTCGACTCCATGGCAACCATGTCCATCCCTGCCTACGGCTACGGCATTCGCTATGAATACGGCATTTTCCGCCAGAACATTGATGACGGAGCACAGGTGGAAGTCCCAGACAACTGGCTCCGCTATACCAACCCGTGGGAACTGGAACGGCAGCAGCATCTCCACAAGGTCAGGTTCTACGGCAACGTGAAAGAGTTCAGGGACGAGACCGGCAGAGTCCGTCATGAATGGGTTGACACGGAAAATGTCATGGCAATGCCCCATGACACACCGATCCCCGGCTATGGCACCCAGACGGTCAACACCATGCGACTCTGGAGCGCCAAGGCCTCGCGGGAGTTCGACCTAAAATTTTTCAACGAAGGCAACTACATCCGCGCCCTGGAAAAGAAGATGACTTCGGAGAACATCTCCAAGGTGCTCTACCCGGCAGATAATGTCCAGGAGGGGAAGGAGCTGCGTCTCAAACAGGAGTATTTCCTCGCCTCGGCAACCATCAACGACGTCATTTACCGCTACAGGAAAACCCACTCCGACCTGAGGAAGCTGCCTGAAAAAGTTGCTGTCCAGCTGAACGACACCCATCCTGCGCTCTGCATTCCGGAAATGATGCGGGTGCTGCTGGACGTAGAGGATTACACCTGGGAAGAAGCCTGGGAGATCACCCGGAAGACTTTTGCCTATACCAACCATACCATTCTGCCGGAAGCACTGGAAAAATGGCCGGTCTGGTTCTTTGAGCATATTCTGCCTAGACACCTGATAATTATCTATGAAATAAACGAGCGTTTTCTCGAAGAGGTGCGGAAGTGCTTTCCCGGAGACGAAGAGATTGTCGGCAGAATGTCAATTATCGAAGAACACTGGGAGCGTAACATCAGGATGGCCCATCTGGCCATTGTCGGCTCCTTCTCTGTTAACGGTGTCGCCGCACTCCATTCCGAGATCCTGAAAACAGACCTCTTTAAGGATTTCTACCGGATGTTCCCGGAGCGTTTCAACAACAAGACCAACGGCATTACCCAGCGAAGATGGCTGAAAATGGCCAATCCGGGGCTCTCCGGATTAATCACCGCTTCGATCGGCGACGGTTGGGTTATTGACCTGGACCAGCTGCAAAAGCTCCGTCCCCTGGCTGATGATCCGCAGTTCAGGGGAAAGTGGTACCAGGTAAAGAAAACCGCAAAGGAGCGGCTGGCCGCCTATATTCTAAAGCACAACCAGCTGCAGGTTAATGTGGATTCCATCTTTGACTGTCAGGTAAAGCGGATCCATGAATACAAGCGCCAGCTCCTCAACGTACTGCATATCGTCGCCCTGTATAACCGTATAAAACAAGGCACTGCAGCGGATGCGCCGCCGCGGACCTTTATCTTCAGCGGCAAGGCTGCCCCCTCCTATGCCATGGCAAAACTGATTATCCGTCTCATCAATGGTGTTGCCGACGTTGTCAACAACGATGCCGACATTGCCGGACAGATCAGGGTTGTCTTCCTGGCAAACTACAGTGTCTCTCTGGCCGAGATGATTTTCCCGGCTGCCGACCTGTCCGAGCAGATTTCAACGGCCGGCACAGAGGCATCGGGCACCGGCAACATGAAATTCACCCTGAACGGCGCCCTTACCATCGGCACCCTGGACGGCGCCAACATCGAAATCATGGAAGAGGTGGGAGAGGACAACATTTTCATCTTCGGCATGAATGCCGCCGAAGTAGCCAGACTCCGGAAGAACTACAGCCCGCGGGACTGGTACAACGGCAACGCAGAGCTCAAGCTGGTGCTGGACATGATCGCTTCCGGCGCCTTCTCGCCGACAGCACCCGATCTGTTTCAACCGATTATTGATTCACTGCTCAAGGATGGTGACTATTACATGCTGCTGGCAGATTTTGCCGATTATCTGGCCGAGCAGGACGAGGTTGGCAGAGTCTATCTGGACAGGGACGAATGGCTGCGCCGTTCAGTGCTGAACACAGCCGGTGTTGGTAAATTCTCCAGTGACAGGACCATCTGCGAATATGCCCGGGACATCTGGGGGGTAAAGTCACACAGCGCTGAGAGCAGTTCCATAGCTGCAAAAGACTGCAGTCCATGAAAAAAGCCCCATCAAAAAAAATGACCGACAGTCAGAACCAGACATTTAAGCCATTGGCAGAGCGGATGCGTCCGCAAAAGCTTGAAGACTGCTTTGGCCAGGAACATCTGGTCAGTGAAGGGAAACTGCTGCGCAGGATGATCGAAAGCGACAAGCTCTCGTCCCTGATTCTCTGGGGGCCGCCCGGATCCGGCAAGACCACCATTGCCAGGGTAATAGCCAATGCCACCAGCTCCCATTTCATCTTTTTCTCGGCGATACTTTCCGGCGTCAAGGAGATCCGTGAAATAGTCAAGGAAGCTGAAGAACTGTTCCGGCAGAATGTGCGCACAATTCTTTTTGTTGATGAAATTCACCGCTTTAACAAGGCGCAGCAGGACGCATTTCTCCCTTATGTGGAAAACGGCCTGTTCACCATTATCGGCGCCACTACCGATAATCCTTCCTTTGAAGTAATCGCCCCCCTGCTCTCCCGCTGCAAGGTGCTGGTACTCAAGCCGCTTACTTCTGAACAGATTACCGCTATTCTCAAACGGGCCATGGCTGATGAAACCAGCGGCCTTGGAGGCCTCAGCTGTGTTGTCGAGGATGAAGCACTGGCAGCGATAGCCGAATACGCCGACGGTGACGCACGGGTGGCGCTTAATACCCTGGAGACGGCAGTGGCGCTGGCCACAGAAGAGAAAATCGACCTCACTGCAGTACACGAGGCAATCCAGCAGAAACCGCTCCTCTACGACAAGGGGGGTGAAGAGCATTACAATGTCATCTCGGCCTTTATCAAGTCGCTGCGCGGCTCGGACCCGGATGGCGCCCTCTACTGGCTGGCAAGGATGCTGGAAGCCGGTGAGGACCCGCTCTTTATTCTGCGGCGGATGGTTATCCTGGCTTCAGAAGATATCGGCAATGCCGATCCCAGAGCCATGCAGATTGCCATTTCTGCCCTGCAGGGGTTCCAGTTTGTCGGCATGCCTGAAGGCCGGATCATCCTGGGTCAGGCAGTTACCTATCTGGCAACCGCTCCCAAATCAAACGCTTCCTACGTGGGTATTAACGCAGCTCTTGCCGAGGTGCGCAAAAGCGGCGGCCTGCCGGTACCGCTGCACATCAGAAACGCACCGACCAAGTTGATGAAACAGCTGGGGTACGGTTCCGGCTACCGCTATGCCCATGATTACGCCGGTGGCTACACAGAGCAGCAGTATCTGCCTGACAAGCTCAAGGGGCGGCAGTTCTACAACCCGGCACCGTCCGGCTATGAAAAAAGCATTATCGAGCGGATGGAATTGTTAAGAAGCAGCGCCAAGAACAAGGAGAAGAAGTGATGAAAAAGATCGGCATATTGACCAGCGGCGGCGACTGTTCCGGCATGAACGCCTGCATCAGAAGCGCCGTGAGAACCGCCCTGCGCCTCAACGTAGAGGTGGTCGGCTTTAAAAAAGGTTACCTTGGCCTAATGAAAGGTGACTACCTCAGGCTCGACTCCAAAGCCGTGTCCGGGATAATGCACCGTGGGGGCACTTTCCTGCAGTCTGCCAGGTCTCCCGAGTTCAGAACCACTGAAGGCCAGCAGAATGCTGTAAAAATGCTCTCGGAGCTGGGTATTGAAGGCCTGATCGTCCTTGGCGGTGACGGCTCCCTCAGCGGAGCTTTGGCACTGAAGAAACTCGGTTTCCCGGTCGTCGGCATACCGGCCAGTATTGACAACGATATCCCCTTTACAGACATGTCACTTGGGGTCGACACGGCTCTGAACAACATCATCTATGCTGTCGACTGCATCAAGGATACCGCCAGTTCCCACGCCAGGGCCTTTGTCATCGAAGTTATGGGACGCAACTCCGGCTACCTGGCCAGTGTTGCGGCAATAGCTTCCGGAGCAGAATTTGCCCTGGTGCCGGAGCGGGAATTCGACCTGTCGGAAATATGTCAGCAGCTGAGGCAGCGTTTTGAAGAGGGTCGGGACAATGCGATCATTATTCTTGCCGAGGGAGTTGCCAAGGGGCAGGATATCGCCGACAGCATCAAGGACGCCATCGGCTTTGAGACAAGGGTAACCGTCCTCGGGCATTATCAGCGAGGCGGCGCGCCGACTGTTTTTGACCGGCTGCTGGCCAGCCGGCTCGGCAAGAAATCCGTAGAGCTGCTTGTCTCAGGCAACCATGGCATGATGGCCGGACTCTCCTGTAATACAATTCTGGCCACGCCACTTGAGGATGTGCTAAAAGGGGAAAAACGTCCCCAGGATGAGATGCTCAGACTTGCCGAAGTTCTGGGAATATAAACATAAGGATGCCAATACTATCATGACCATCGACAAGAACTGTTTTGCCAGTGACAACTACGCCGGAATCTGTCCGGAGGCGTGGCATGCCATGAATACCGCCAACAACGGCTACGCCATATCCTACGGTGATGACGCATGGACTGCAAAAGCCTGTGCGGAAATCAGGGATCTCTTTGAAACCGATTGTGAAGTCTTTTTCGTTTTTAACGGCACCGCTGCCAACTCTCTGGCCCTGGCTTCACTCTGCCAGTCCTATCACAGCATAATCTGCCCGGAAAGCGCCCATGTGGAGACCGATGAATGCGGCGCCGCCGAGTTCTTTTCCAACGGCACCAAACTGCTGCTGGTCGGCGCCGAGAACGGCAAGGTCGTCCTGGACGAGGTAGAGCATACTGTCAAGCGCAGGACCGATATTCACTATCCCAAGCCCAAGGCCATCAGTCTCACCCAGAGCACCGAGCTCGGCACTGTTTATACAACCGCCGAGATTGCCGCTGTCGGAGAACTTGCCCGAAAACTCGATCTGAAAGTTCACATGGATGGGGCTCGCTTTGCCAATGCCGTGGCAGCCCTTGGGGTCACTCCCAAGGAAATTACCTGGCAGGCCGGGGTTGATGTGCTCTGTTTCGGCGGCACCAAGAACGGTATGGCGGTCAGTGAGGCGGTTATATTCTTTGACAGGAAACTTGCGGCTGAATTTGATTACCGGTGCAAACAGGCCGGGCAGCTTGCCTCGAAAATGCGCTTTTTGTCAGCGCCCTGGATCGGTCTGCTTGAAAGCGGTGCCTGGCTGAAAAACGCCACCCATGCCAATCGTGCGGCAGCAGTCCTGGAGAAGAAACTGTCAGCCATCCCTGGCGTAAAGCTGAAATTTCCCAGGGAAGCAAATGCCATATTTATCGAGATGCCGCCTGAAGTCTGCGAAAAGCTGCGTGCTGCCGGCTGGAGATTCTACACCTTCATCGGTGCAGGCGGAGCCAGGTTTCTCTGCTCCTGGAGAACCACAGACAGTGAGATTGACGCTCTTGTCAGCGACATAACCAGATTCTCAACCCCCTGAATTAGGGCTGGCAGGAACTGCGTGCTGCTTTAATTCACCCTGGGAGAAGATGAAAATCAGCCGGTACAGACAGTATTTATAGAATTCTGAAAAGAGCAGCCTGACGCTCCCTCCATGATTCCACCATGACTCTGTCCCGTTTTTTACCGATACCGGCCAGGGGTAGATGGCAATATCTTTCGGCAGGATACTGCGGAAGATCAGCAATGATCTTTTCATATGGTAGCGTGAGGTAATCAGGTGAACAGACCTGACATTCTGTTTCAGCAGCATCTCCCTGGCAAAAATGGCATTTTCAAGGGTATTCCTGGACGCCTTTTCCAGGTAGACCTGCTCTCCTGACCGCTCCCCCTGAATTTCCGTAAAGAGATCCGTTTTTTTCACTGAAGGATCAACCCCGATCAGAAAGAGCCGCTCCCCCTTGCCGCTTTTGTAAATCCGGACACCTTCTTCGACCCTCCCCCTGCCGCCGGCAAGGACAACGACCGCGTCCGTGACAACATCCCTTGGGCTGAAGGAGAAGGTTTTATAGACGAAATCCACAAACAGGACCGCCAGCAGCAGCGTGGTCAACAGCAGCAGTGAGATTATGCCTTTGAAGAGAGCAATCAAAATAGAGCCTTTTACCGCAGAAGAGTAAAAACATGTTGAACTTGAGAGCAAGTTATGCTAGTTAATAATGCTTCGTTATTTCAGGAGGTAAGTTTATGTCTAAAGTTTGTGAAATCTGCGGCAAAGGTGTGAGCTTCGGTAACAATGTCAGTCATGCTAACAACAAGACCCGTCGCACCTGGCATCCAAACCTGCAGAAAGTCAAGGCAGTTCGTCAAGGCACTGTCAAGAGTATCAAGGTCTGCACACGCTGCATCCGTTCCGGTCACGTTATAAAAGCCCTTTGATATCCGCTTAAAGGATCCTATCCTGAAAGCCGCTCCGGGAAACTGGTGCGGCTTTCTCTGTTCAATCCCACTCCCGATTAAGCCAGAGCTACAACCTCGATCTCTATCTTTACCCCTTTGGGCAGGGCGCTGACCTCAACCGTTGATCTTGCCGGCGGCTCAGCCGTGAAACGACTCCCGTACACAGCATTCACTGCAGCAAAATCAGCAAGGTCCGTCAGGAAGATTGTCGTTTTGACAATATTCTCAAAGCCGACCCCGGCAGCTTCAAGCAGCGCTGCCATATTGGACATTACCAGCTCAGCCTGAGCAGTAATATCACCGTTGCAGACCTCTCCGGTGGCAGGATCAATTGGTATCTGTCCTGAAAAGAAGATGAAGCCTCCGGCCCTTACCCCCTGGGAGTACGGACCGATGGCAGCCGGTGCCTTGGTGGTTGAAATTATCTCACGCATATCCCCTCCTAACCCCTGAGTCTCTCAACATGTGTAATACCGGAAATTTTCATAATAGCATTCATGACCCGACGCAGATGATCAAGGTCGACAACTTCAACCTCGAAAATATTAACCCCCATCCGGTCGACGGTGCTCTGGATATGGGCACTGATGATATTGGCCTCGCAGTTGGAAATGGCCTGACTGATATTTGCCAGCACCCCTTTCTGATCATGGCAGGAAACACGGATTTTTACCGGAAGGGACGCTTTCTTGTCCCTGCGCCAGACTATCTCGACGCGCCTTTCCGGATCACTCCCCAAGGCCAGAGGACAGTCTGCTGTATGCACTGTCACCCCTCTGCCACGGGTGATAAAACCGACTATCTCATCTCCGGGGAGCGGATTGCAGCATTTGCCAAAGCGCACCATCACATCATCCACCCCGCCGATCTGGATGGCGCTTGACCCCTTCCCTTTCAGCTGATTGAAGATTTTCTCGACCCGTGACTGCGGCTTGTCAGGAATCGGCTCCGGCTTTACGCCTGGGGAAAGTTTCCCGGCAAGCTGTCCGGCTGACAGTTTGCCGTAGCCGATCGCCGCCAGGAGATCATCTTCCGAATGGAAGCCGAATTCAGATGCAACCCGCTTCACCTCGCCGGTCTTTGACAGTTTGGCAAAATTAAGCGAGTAGCGCCGGAAATCCTTTTCACAGATCTCACGGCCAAGGGTGATGCTCTGTTTCCGCTCCTCGGTCTTGATCCAGGTCCTGATTCTGTTCCTGGCCCGGGAGCTCTTGACAATCTTCAGCCAGTCCTTGCTCGGAGTGTGGTGGGGAGAGGTAATGACTTCAACAATATCACCGTTTTTCAACTCGTACTTGAGGGGTACCAGCTTGCCGTTGACCTTGGCGCCGACACACCTGTTGCCCACATCGCTATGGACGCTGTAGGCAAAATCAATTGGAGTCGACCCCTTGGGAAAGGATTTGACGTCCCCTTTGGGGGTAAAAACGTAGACCTCCTCAGGGAAGAGATCAACCTTGACGCTATCCATGAACTCGCGGGAATCCTGCAGCTCCTGCTGCCATTCAAGCAGCTGCCTGAGCCAGGCGAAACGCTTCACTTCCCGCTCATCGTACCCCTTGCCCTCCTTGTACTTCCAGTGGGCGGCAATGCCGGCCTCGGCAATCCGGTGCATCTCGAAGGACCGTATCTGGACCTCCATCCGCTCACCGGTAGGACCGATGACCGTGGTATGCAGGGACTGGTACATGTTCCCCTTCGGCATGGCGATATAGTCTTTGAAACGGCCGGGAATAGGCTTCCAGGTGGAATGGACAATCCCCAGCAGTTCGTAGCAGGCGCGAATATCCTCAACCAGCACCCTGATGGCGCTGATGTCGTAAATCTGGTCAAGCCCCACATTGCGTTTGACCATCTTGCGATAGATCGAGTAGAGGTGCTTGCTCCGGCCTGAAACTTCACCCTTGAGGCCATGTTCAACAAGCTTCTCGTGAATGATCTGCTTTACGTCGGTGAGGTAGGCCTCCCGCTCCTTTTTCTTCTCAGCGACCTTGGAAGCCAGGTCCTCATAAACCAGCGGGTCCAGATATCTGAAGGAGAGGTCCTCAAGTTCGCTTTTGATCCACTGGATGCCCAGGCGGTGGGCAATGGGAGCGTAGATATCCAGAGTCTCGGTGGCAATGGAGCGCTGCTTGATTTCCGACTGGAACTGGAGAGTCCGCATGTTATGGAGACGGTCGGCAAGCTTGATCAGGATGACCCGGATGTCGTCTGACATGGCAAGGAGCATCTTGCGGAAATTCTCCGCCTGGCTCTCCGCCTTGGTCTTGAAGTGAATTTTACCGATCTTGGTAACACCGTTGACCAGATTGGAAACTTCATCACCGAACATTTCAGACAGCTCTTCCAGGGTTGCCAGAGTGTCTTCAACGGTATCGTGCAGCAGTCCGGTAATGACGGTCGGCACATCGAGACGCAGATCGGCAAGGATCGCCGACACCTCCATGGGGTGGATAATGTACGGCTCTCCGGAGAGCCTGGTCTGCCCCTGATGCACCTTGGCACAATAAACATACGCCTTGCGGATCAGATCAAGATCGGCTGCCTGATTATATGAAGTGACTTTGGTGAGGATGTCGTTTAGTCGGATCATAGGTTAAAAGAAAGGCGACGATTGACACCGTCGCCCCCACTTCGGAAGTGAATCTGGAATTTATTTTGAACTACGGCGACCTGAAAACTCGTACTTCACCTTGCCGGCAGCAATTTCGCGCAGGGAAAGCACGACGTTCTTGTTGTCACCCCTGTTCTCAATCAGCGGCTGTGCCCCTTTGTAATGCTGCTTGACACGTTTTGCCGCCAGCATCACCAGCAGAAAGCGGTTTTCAACATGCTCAAGACAATCCTCAACTGTAACTCTGGCCATAACTTACCCCTTTCTGAACTACTCGTTTATCCTGAACTCCGGCGGCAGGGTCTGCAATACTACGGAAACCCTGCAGCGCTCAGCCTCAACTATTGATTTGAGATCTTCCACTGCCCTGCTGAACACATCATTGACCACAATGTAGTCATACCACCTGGACTCCCTGATCTCGGCAACGGCATTCTCAATACGCCTGGCAATCACTTCGGGAGAATCAGTATTGCGCCCTTCCAGTCTGTGGCGCAACTCACGGAAGCTCGGCGGCAGAATGAAGATATTTACCCCGTCAACCTGCTTCTCTTTAAGCTGGGCAGCCCCCTGACAGTCTATGTCAAGAATCAGGTCAACCCCAGACTCGCAGCATTCACGCAAGGTCTTGATAGCGGTGCCGTAAAAATTGCCGTGAACTTCAGCCCACTCGGCAAAACCGCCCTCAGCAACCATCTGCATGAACTCTTCACGGGAGACAAAGAAGTAATCCTTACCTTCAACCTCACCAACACGCGGTTTACGGGTTGTGAAGCTGACAGAGTGCCGCAACTCTGGAAAAATGTCAAGGAGTTCACGACATAGCGTACTCTTGCCTGCACCCGAAGGAGCCGAAATTACATAAAGAATGCCTTTACGCTGCATAACGCCCCCAATCCCTACTCTATATTCTGCACCTGCTCCCGTACTTTTTCCATCTCGGCTTTGATGGCAACTACGAGAGAAGCTATTTCCGCATCGTTCGCTTTTGAACCGATGGTATTAACCTCCCGGTTCATCTCCTGCAAGAGAAAATCCAGCTTTCTGCCGACCGGTTCCGCCAGGGCAAAAGCCTCGCTCACTTGACTGAAATGGCTCTGAAGACGCACAAGTTCTTCAGTAACATCCATCTTGTCGGCAAGAATGGCTATCTCCTGGGCAAGCCTGCTTTCGTCAAGCTGGGTATCGGCCAGGAGCTTTGCCAACCGCTCACGGAAACGCTCGCTGTTGGCCGCTACTGCCAGTGGTGCACGCAGCGCCACCTTGTCGACCAGGGAGGCGACAAACTTCATCCGGGCAAGCATTTCCGCTTCCAGCGCCCCACCCTCCCGGCACCTCATCTCGTCGTGGCAGAAAATAGCCTTATCAAGCACTTCCAGCAGCATTTCAGCCAAAGGCTCCAGGTCGGCATCTGTATCCTGCTGCACCAGAACATCTCTTTGTGAAATTATACTTGCCAGGGTTACCGGCTCATAAATGCCCAGGTTGTGGATCATGCCGGAAAAGAGCTCATGATAGGCCTTTGCCAGGTTCATGTTGACCTGTGGCGGATGCAATACTCCTGCAGCAGCATCAAATTGAATGAAGACATCAACTTTCCCCCGCTTGCAACTGGCGCTGATACGTTTCTTGATGTCTGCTTCCTTGGCAAGAAACTGCCTTGGCAGCTTCACAGTCACTTCGCCATAGCGATGATTCACGGAACGGATTTCGACGATGAATCTGCCGGTATCACTACTGTTTTCAGCCTTGCCGTAACCTGTCATGCTTCGTATCATCTCAATCCCCCTGAGAAACCTTTTGCTGCAATTTTCTGTTCCCAATGCCAGGCATCAGCGACAATTTTTTCCAGCGAGGCATATTGTGGCTGCCAATCAAGCAAAGCAGCAGCCCTGTCAGCTACTGACACCAGCATGGCCGGATCGCCCGGTCTGCGCGGCTCCTCAACAACCTCGAAATCGGTGCCGCTCACCCGCTTGACCACCTCGATGACCTCGCGGACCGACGAACCGCGGCCATAGCCGATATTGACAGTAATGGAACTATCCTCTCTTTCCAGATAGGCCAGCGCCGCCAGATGGGCTGCCGCCAGATCCTCAACGTGAATATAGTCCCTGATTCCGGTGCCATCGGGAGTATCGTAATCAGTTCCAAACACAGCGACCCTGTCCCTCAGCCCCAGCGCCGCCTGACAGGAAACCTTGATCAGGTGTGTTGCTTCCGGAGTTCTTTGCCCCATGCGCCCCAAGGGATCGGCTCCGGCAACATTGAAATATCTGAGCGCCGCATATTTAAGTGAGGTTGCGGCAGCGAGATCACGGAGCATCCATTCACTCATCAGCTTTGAAGTGCCGTAGGGGTTAATCGGCAGGGTCGATCCTGCTTCGGTAGCATAGCCGTTTTCCGGCACTCCATACACGGCAGCAGTGCTGGAAAACACAAAACGCTTGACATTGTACTTGTCACAAATAGTAATTAGATTAAGGGTATTGCGCGTATTATTGGAGTAATACTTTAATGGCAGTGCCACTGATTCCGGAGCAATGATCGCTGCCGCAAAGTGCAGCACAGTATGAAAAGCGCAGCGGTTAAAGAGACTATCCAGTTTGTCCACTTCAGCTAGATCGCCGACCACCAGCTCCTCGCCATTGATCAAAGCGTCAGCAAAACCGGTTGACAGATTATCATAGACAACCACATCGTAGCCCGCCTCTGAAAGCTGCTTCACCACATGGCTGCCGATATAGCCGCAGCCGCCTGTTACCAGCACCTTGCCAGGCATACTCACTCCGAATAGCTCTGCAGAATCTTCTCAATAATATTGGTGGTCGATTTACCGTCAACAAACTGCACAAGCTCAACCCTGCCGCCTGCTGCCTCGACAATCTCACGGCCGACCACACCCTCAAGGGTATAATCCCCCCCCTTGACC
>VEOV01000136.1 GCA_012026855.1 Geobacter sp. | reverse complement strand
TCTATCGGCAGCTGCTGGAGGTGGCTGAAAAAGAGATGCTGGCCGAGAGTGCCGGCCATCCCCTTACGGCCGCCAGAGGTACATGAACCCGCCAGCAGCAAAACTCTCCATGCCGGTGAGCAGGTCAAGAGTGCTCCCCTTGACGGCCGAGTCGGCGTAGATACTCCCTTTGTAGCTGCCGGGGCGATGGTAGCTCACCACGCGGGCATCGTTATCCCGCACTTTTTTCCTGGCCAGGGTAATGACGTCATCCAGATAGCCGATCCGGTCGATAAGTTTTTTTGCCAGCGCCTGGTCTGCCGTGTAGATCCGGCCGTCAGCCAGAACGCGCAGCTCCTCCCGCGTCAGGCTGTTGCCCGGCCGGGCCATGACAATATCCAGAAAACGCCCGTAGAACCGGTCGATAATCTCCTGGGCCAGCTTCATCTCCTCCGGGGTAGCCTTGCGGAACGGGGACATGATATCTTTCTTGTCACCTGACTTGACGGTCTGCTCGGAAACACCGATCTTCTCCATCAGCCCCTCAACATTGAACTTCATGGTGATGACACCGATGCTGCCGGTAACAGCAGTGGGGTGGGCGATGATCTCATCCGCCGCCGCGGCCACATAATAGCCGCCGGAGGTGCCGAGCCCCATGATGCAGGCCAGCAGGGGGATATTTTTCCGTTTTTTGAATTCCGCCAGTTCATGATGAATGATGTCGCTGGCAGTGATCGTCCCACCCGGAGAATTGATGCGCAGGATCAGTCCGGCAATCCGGGGGTCCTCTTCAGCCTTGCGCAGCGATTCCCGTACCACCGAGACCATTGATGGGGCCGGTTGGTCCAGCAGCCCCGAGCTCTTCTCCTGCTCGGAGATGACGCCGCTGATATCCAGCAGCAGGATCTTGCCAGGGCCGCTACCCTCCAGCACCTGCTCTTCGAGGGGCATGGCAGGTGATACCAGGGGTACGTTGACAAAGGCGCAGCCGCCAAGAACAGTTGCCAGCAAACCGAATCCAAGCAGTGTCATCAGTTTTTTCATAAGGACCCTTTCAGAACTGAAAATCGGGCAAAAAATGCCCTGCTGGTAATAATAACGCAACAGTTCCTAAATGCCACAGAATCTTGAGAGCTTGTCCGCAAATAAGCGTTACAGGCTCGCATCCCGGCTTCACGGCATCTTTACCCGTGACTCAATCACAAAATTCTCGGCGTAGCCATGCTACGCCTGCGGTTTTGCTCGATCGTCCCGGTCAAATCTGCCATAAATCCAGGCGCGATCTCTCATAACATTATTTACGGACCAGCTCTTAAATTACAAAAATAATGCACTTGATATGATTTGCTGGTTGACTTAATGCGAAGAAACCTGTTTAGTGGTAACCAAGCTTGCTCTCTGAGCAGGTAAAATCGAAAAGCAGTATCAGGAGAAAGTACGAATGGTAAACGGAACAGTAAATTGGTTTAACGACAGCAAGGGTTTTGGATTTCTTGAGCAGGAAAGCGGCGAAGACGTATTTTGCCATTTCTCCGCCATCACAGGCGACGGTTTCAAATCCCTTACAGAAGGGGATAGAGTTACTTTTGAAGTAACAAAGGGTCCGAAAGGGCTGCAAGCCGCGAACGTAACAAGAGTATAACTTAAGTCTCCAGAAGACCTCTAAAGCCCCGGGCAACCCCCGGGGCTTTTTTCGTTTCACGGGCTAGCGGCTTTCTCCGTCAACCTGCCAGGTGGCATTAAGCAGGTCGGTATGCTGCTTGTATCCCCGGGAAAAGCGTCGGGCAATGAGGTTGAGCAGCGGATCGGTCAGGCCGCTCAGGAAGGCGTAATTGATATTATCCTGCAGATGGTGGCCGGCATGGTGGCGCTTGGAGAGTAGAATGCCGCAGTTGCCGAGGAATATTGCCAGCGGTGCTCTGGAGGTGTGGCAGAGGTAATGGGACACCTCCGCCACGGATGAGAGAGTGCCGGCATACACCAGGGTGCAGAGCAGTAACGGATTGGCCTGCCCGGACATTGCCAGCAGCGCTGTCGCCGCCAGGAAGGGGACCAGCCAGACTTTTGAGCCTGACTCGACAAAATAGACCATGGGCAGAAATTTCTCTTTGTAGAGGGGGGTCTTGTGGTGCAGGTGGAAATTGGCGATGAACGGTCCGCCGATTGACTCGTAACGGTCATTGTTGTCCATGTACATATGTACCAGCCCGTTGACGAAATCGGCCAGAACCCAGGCAATTAAAAGGGCGGCCAGATGTCCGGCAATGCCGATGGAGAGCTGCCATGACCGCCAGAGCAGCCATGCCTGCAGGGAGACGTTGGCAGAGGCCACCAGCATATCAAACAGGTGGTAGCCGCTGCCGCCATTATATTTTTCGAGCGCACAGTTGAACTGCCGCTGCTTTTCAGCAAGCTCCGAAGCAAGCACTCCTGCTCTCCTGTGACAGCCGTTATCCGGCAACCTGTTCCGCCAGTGCCCTTGCCAGTTCCAGTAACCGGTCCCGGTCCGCCAGCCCGTCGATAAACCGCTCCGGTATGCCACCCAGTCCTACCTGAGCCCCAACCAGAGCCGCAGTCAGCATGGCCCGGGCCATGTTCTGCCCGCCGCCGTTAATGGCATGGAGCAGAGCAGACTCGAAGTCGTCATGAAAACGGGCCGCCAGGTAGTAGACTGCCGGCAGCTGGTGGTAGATGGCGCAGGGCATGCCGTAGACCAGGGAGACCTTCCAGGCCGGTTCGATGCGGATGTCCGGGTCAGCGGCCGCCGTTGCCATGTATGACGGGGTCAGCAGGGCATCGGGCGATGCGAACATTCCGGCCTTTGGCGGGTCCGGATCGCCGGGACGGGGCGGCTGCAGATTTTCGCTGGTAATGTGGTGAAACGGCAGCTCACCCTTGTTGACCAGTCGCATCAGTTTGCCTGATGTTTTCGTATTCAGGGCATGTCCCTGTACCAGCAGCCCCAGGACCGCACAATAAGCGACCGTCATGCTGACGATGGCCTCATCGTTTTGGGTAATGACCGTGTTGGCGCTGACAGCTTCAGCCAGCCTGGCCGGTTGTCCGGCAAAACGGACCGCCAGAGCCAGAACCCGCTCGATTGCTTCGGTATCGTCGGCATTGCCGCCGGTCTCACCCCATGGGCGCTTATGCTGCACACGCAGCCGCCAGG
>VEOV01000360.1 GCA_012026855.1 Geobacter sp. | reverse complement strand
CTTGGCGATGGTCTGTCTGTTTCGGTCCCTAATTCTTTCCAACGCAGATGGCGCTTTGAGTTGGAATCGGGATAACCCGGAAAATCCACTTACAAAGGAGTTACCAGCCGACATTTCCGCAGCCACTTCCCGCCAGCGGACAGTTGTAAGATGTCCGTCCGGCAGTCGGCAAAGCCACTTAAACCGCCCCCTTATCCAATTATGAGAATTACAATCATTATTTTGTCGTTGTTGTTGCTGATTGTGGTTGCCAACAATCAGTCATCATTCGCAGTTGATGCAGAAATCGCCACCCCGGTAACTGTCGCCAGGGAAGAGGCAAAGCAGAGAGCGCAGAACCTGGACAGGCTTGACCGGCAGAAACAGCTGCCGGCAATAGTATCAGCCTTCAGGCAACGTACTAACAATGAGAGGGCCCATCGATTGGCCTATCTCTGCTACGAAACAACACTTGATACACCGTTCAAGCCGATTGACCTTGCCGAGATTGCCCTTGCCGAAACAGGCGGGCACGGTCTTTCCGGAAAAGCAGTTTCGTCCCGGGGAGCTCTGGGGGTCTGGCAGTTGATGCCGACCAGGGCCAGGAGTCACGGCTTCAAGGCCGCCGAGATGAAGCTTGACGAAAAATGTGCCGCCGCGGCAGTCAAGGAGCTGAAAGAAAAACTGGAAATGGCGGATGGCAACCTGAATCTGGCCAAACGCCTCTACTGTGGTGCCGGCAGCCAGGCCAGGGCCTACGAGACCAAGATCAAAAAGTACCGCAACGAGATTCTCTCCAGGATGGCAAGGATGGAGGCATCTCAACCGGAAAATGGAGCATAAGTGACCCGGATAGGCAAAAAATTCGTCCAGTTGAAGCGGGAGAAGGGTAAAGCGCTCATCACCTTTATCACTGCCGGTGACGGCTCCCTCGCCATGACAGAGCGGCTCGTGCCGGAAATGGCCGCTGCCGGAGCCGATATCATCGAGCTTGGCGTCCCTTTTTCCGATCCCATGGCCGACGGGCCGACGATTCAGCTTGCCTCGGAGCGGTCCCTTGCCGCCGGTACCACTCTGGTAAAGATTTTAGCTTCAGTAAAAAATATCAGGCAAAAGTGTGATGTCCCCATACTGCTCATGGGGTATTTCAACCCTGTCTTCATCTACGGGGCGGAAAAGTTCTGTCAGGATGCTGTTGCCGCCGGTGTGGATGGGGTTCTCATCGTGGACCTTCCCCCGGAAGAAGCCGAAGAGTTCAGCCGCTTTGCCTCTGCCGCCGGGCTTGACTTCATTCCGCTGCTGACACCGACCTCTGACCCGTCGCGCATCAAAAAAATCAGGAAAGTCGGCAGTGGCTTCATCTACTATGTTTCCGTAGCCGGTGTCACCGGCGCAAGGGCTTCGGTTGCCAACGATATCGGCAGCATGGTGGAGATGATTCGTGACCGGGCCTCTCTCCCGGTTGCCGTCGGCTTCGGCATCTCCACGCCCAGCCAGGCGGCTGACGTCGCCTCACTGGCAGACGGAGTCGTGGTCGGCAGTACCCTGGTAAAGCTTTTTGAGAGCCACTCCGGCGATGACCTGGCCACTGCCCTGACTGCCTCCATCTCTGCCTTGAAGCAGGCAATCCTGTAATACCAACTCCATATCAAGGCGCTATCTTCGTTGGCTCTTCTTCGGCAGCTCAACGTACTTGAATGTACGCCTCGCCGCCTCAATCCTCGCCGCTTTGATATCATCCTTGATCCGGAGTTGGAATAGATAGTCTAAATTGATTGACTTGCCGTCTGAATTCTGTTACCTGCATTCAGCGAAACTGAAAAAATCTGTTCAGGGGTGAATTATGTCCTGGTTCAAACGCAATAAAGCGCCGATGGCGGTCAAGGATGAGAAAAAGGGGAAAGCCCCCGAAGGTCTCTGGACCAAGTGCCCATCCTGCGGCGAAACTATTATCACCAAGGATATTGAGGACAATCTCAATGTCTGTACCAAATGCTCCCACCACTTCAGAATCTCGGCACGGCAGCGGATCGACCTCCTCCTTGATGAAGGGAGTTTTCAGGAGTTCGATGCCGGCATGGTCTCCGTGGATTTCCTTGAATTCAAGGATTCCAAGAGCTACCAGTCCCGGATAGACGCCGCTGTGGCCAAGGGGGGCTCCAAGGATGCCATCATCTGCGGTCAGGGGACTGTCAACGGCCTGCAGGTGGAACTGTCGGTTTTCGATTTTGCCTTCATGGGTGGCAGTATGGGGAGTGTTGTCGGTGAGAAGATCACCCGCTCCATCGAGCGCGCCCTGGCCAGCAAATCACCGGCCATCATCGTCTCGGCTTCGGGCGGCGCCAGGATGCAGGAGAGTATCCTCTCCCTCATGCAGATGGCCAAGACTTCGGCCGCATTGGCCAAGATGAAGGCAGAAGGGCTGCCATTCGTCTCCATCCTCACCGATCCGACCACTGGCGGTGGTACTGCCAGCTTTGCCATGCTGGGAGATGTCAATATGGCCGAGCCGAAGGCGCTGATCGGCTTTGCCGGTCCGCGGGTCATCGAGCAGACTATCCGCGCCAAACTCCCTGAAGGGTTCCAGCGGGCTGAATATCTCCTCGATCACGGCATGGTCGACATCATTGTCGAGCGCAAGGAGATGAAAGCGACGCTGTCACGCCTCCTCGGCATGTTCAGTCGCAAGGCTGCCTGAATCATACCTGCTGATGCTTTCCAAGAGCCCTGCCGGATTCATCCGGCAGGGCTCTTTAAATGTTAAAGGGCCCCAAATTCCTCGACTTTCACGACTCTATTACCTATAATCCATCCCCGTAATGACCTACGAAGAGACATTGGCCCATATCTTCAGCCGCGGCCGGTTTGGCATGAAGCCGGGGCTGGAGCGGATAACGCTGCTGCTTGAGCTGCTTGGCAATCCGCACCATGGGGTCCGGGCAGTACAGATAGCCGGAACCAACGGCAAGGGGTCTACCGGGGCATTTCTGTCGGCAATCATGACTGCCGCCGGGTACCGGACGGCTTATTTCTCCTCGCCCCATCTGCTGAACTTCACTGAAAGATTTCGTATTAATGATGCCGACCTCCCGGAGAGCACGGTGCACAGGGCTGCAGGGAAGGTGCTGACAGTTGCCCCCCCTGAGGCGACTTTTTTCGAGCTGGTCACTGCCATTGCCTTTGTCTGCTTTGCCGAGGAGAAGGTTGATGTTGCCATCATCGAAGCCGGAATGGGCGGGGCTCATGATGCGACCAATGTGGCTACCGGCCTCCTTTCGGTAATAACCCCCATCTCGCTTGATCACTGTGATTATCTTGGTGATACCATCGCCAGGATAGCTGCTGAAAAGGCAGGCATAATCAAGCAGGGGCGGCCGGTTGTGGTTGCCGGCCAGGCCGGTGAGGCGCTGCAGGTTATCAAGGAGATGGCGCAGCTCAGGTCTGCCCGGCTGATTCTTGCTGACGCCGATTTCCGGATTGAGGCACAGGGCGAAAACGTTGTCTTCACAGGTTTTGACAGGGTAATATCCTGTCAGCCTGCTCTGCAAGGCGCTTTTCAGGCAGAAAATCTTGCCCTGGCCATTGCCGCCGCACTGCAGCTGGCTAAAGCCGGTTTCACGGTGAGTGATGCTGATATTGCCAGAGGGGCGGCTGCGGCCAGATGGCCCGGGCGAATGGAGCTCTTTCCGGGAGTGCCGCCGCTCCTGCTTGACGGCGCCCATAATCCTGCCGGCGCCAGGGCACTGCAGCAGTCGCTGGCTGCTTACCAATACCAGCGGTTGATTCTGGTAATCGGGGTCATGGCTGACAAGGCGTGGCAGGAGGTGTTGCTGACCCTGTTGCCGCTGGCCAGTCTGACTGTGGCGGTAACGCCTTCGCTTGAGAGGGCTTTGCCGGCTGGTGAGCTGGCGGCTTTCTGCCTGGAGCAAGGCTATGCTGCTGTTGCTGCCGGAACACCTGCCCAGGGGGTTGAGTTGGCCAGGGCTGAGGCGCAGGCTGGTGACCTGGTTCTGGTGGCCGGTTCGCTCTTTACTGTCGGTGAAGTGAGAGGGTATCTCACCGACTCAAGTTTCATGCCGATTCGCGGCTAGATGATAAATGATCAAGGAAGCGTTTTGTTAAAGAAATCAGTACCAATCTTTGCCCTGGTTAGCCTGCTGGCGACGCCGTTGATGGCTGCCGAGCCCGCGGTGCTGCTCAGGGCCGACCGCCTCAGTCACGACCAGGGGGACGATGTTGTGCGGGCCTCCGGTAATGTGGAGATGGAATGGGCCGGGGCGCATCTCTATGCCGCCATGGCGTCATACTGGCGGGAAAAGGGGCTGGTGGTTGCCGAGGGTGGGGTGAAGCTGAACAAGAACGGCGATACCCTCAGTGGTGAGCGGGCCGAGTTTCAGCTGGAGAGTCAGAAGGGGACGATTGACAAGGGGGAGCTGTTTCTCAAACAGCAAAATATCCATCTCGGCGGCGAAAAAATTGAAAAGACCGGTGAGCAGGATTACCGGATCAAGAACGGCACTATCACCTCATGCGATAATCCGTCAACCGGCTGGAAGTTCAAGGTGGAAGATCTGAAGCTCACGCTTGACGAGTTTGCCACCGGCCGGAACGCGGTCCTCTATCTGGCCGATGTCCCTGCTTTCTGGTTGCCGTACTTTATTTTTCCTGCCAAGACCGAAAGGCAGTCCGGCTTTCTGATCCCCACGGCTGGCAATTCCAGCAAAAAAGGGGTGTTCCTAGATATCCCCTACTACTTTGCCCCTTCGCCGAGCATGGACATGACCTTGACTGCGGACCTGCAGAGCAAGCGGGGCGCCGGTCTGGCCGTCGAGCATCGCTATCTTGGGGCTAACAAGGGGCAGGGGCTGAGTCACGGCTACCTGATCTATGACCTGGAGAAGAGCAAGTTTCGCGGCGACATCGAGATCAAGCAGCAACATAATTTTACGCCAGACACCTACTGGCGGGCGGACGTGAGCTATGCCCTCGACCGGGACTATTTCCGCGACTATGGCACCATGAGCGGTGAATACAACCGGCAGTACCTGGAGACCATGGTTTTTTTGAGCCACAGGAAGAGTGATCTGCTCTTCACTGCCGGGGCCGATTATCTGAACAATCTGGATGTCCCGAACAACAGCACTACCCTGCAGAGCCTCCCCTTTGCCACTGCCAACGGCACCGGCTCGCCCCTGCCGGGAACGCCGCTTTATTACTCCTTTACCGCTGCTGCGGCCAACTTTGACCGGGACAGCGGCTGGCGCGGCCAGCGGGTGATCCTGTCACCACAGCTGTCACTGCCTCTCCGTGCCGGGCAGGTTGCCGGCGCACTGCAGGGGGGGTACTCACAGCGATTTTACAGCACGGAAAATTCATCCGGTAACAGCAGCTCGGACCAGCGCGGGCTCTTCAACCTGGATGCCATGCTGCAAAGCGGCTTTGCCAGGGTTTACGAGGCGAAATTCCTCGATGCGGAACGTATCAGGCACACCATTACCCCCCAGATCCGCTACACCCTGACAGAGCAGAAGCAGCAGGCTGATCTGCCGTTTTTCGATTATGATGACCGGGTTACAGGAGGAGGAATTCTCTCCGCCTCCCTGCTGAACACTGTTACCGGGCGGAGCACGACCCCAAACGGGGTAGAGTACCGCGACCTGGCCCGTTTTTCGCTGACTCAGGGGTACCAGACCAGTGGCACCCGGCGCGATCTTCTGGTGCTGGTTGATGAAGGGCGCCGCTTTACCGATACCCGCGTTGTTGCCGAGCTGTTCCCGTTCAAGCAGTGGCGGATCTTTACCGATGACCGGGTCAGCCCGTACAATGGCACGGTCACCAATGCCGCCGTTGGCAGCGAAATCGGCAACAAAAGCGGCACCTCTGCCGGGTTGGAATACCGCCACGCCGAAGGGGCGCTTGATTACCTCTCCGGCAGGGTCAAATACGCCGATTTCCGTCCTTATGTTTTTGCTGTCGAGGGGCGCTACTCCTTCGACCGGGCGGCATTTCTTGAAACTCTCTATTCGGTGGAGTATAAGCATCAGTGCTGGAGCATCCTGCTCTCCTACCGCGACCGGATAGATAACAAGGAGTTCAGTTTCAGTTTCAATCTCTCAGGGTTGGGCAATTTCAAACTGTTGTAATGGAGAGCATCATGCACTTTACCCCCAAGTCAGTCATGGTGACCGGCGGCGCAGGCTTCATCGGTTCGAATTTCATCAACTGCTTCATGCCGCTCAATCCGGGCTGCCGGGTGATCAACCTGGATGCCCTTACCTATGCCGGCAATCTGGAGAATCTGCGCTCTGTTGACCATAATCCGGACTACCGCTTCATCAAGGGGGATATCTGTGATGCAGCTCTGGTAGCGAAGCTGCTGGCAGATGAAAAAGTTGACGCCGTGGTCCACTTCGCGGCCGAGTCCCATGTGGATCGTTCCATTTCCGGGCCGGAGATTTTTGTCAAGACCAACGTCCTGGGTACCCAGGTGTTGCTGGAAGAGAGCCGGAAACACTGGCAATCGGGAGCTGTTGCCGATTTTCGCTATCTGCAGATCTCCACCGATGAGGTCTATGGTTCCCTGGGGGAGACCGGCTATTTTACCGAAGAGACACCGCTGGCGCCCAATTCGCCCTACTCGGCCAGCAAGACCGGCGCCGACCTGCTGGTACGGGCATATCACGAGACCTACGGCATGCCGACCCTGAATACCCGCTGTTCCAACAACTACGGTCCGTTTCACTTCCCTGAGAAGCTGATCCCGCTTTTGATCAGCAACATCATCAACAGGAAGGCCCTGCCGGTCTACGGTGACGGTCTCAATGTGCGCGACTGGCTCCATGTCAGAGATCACGCCATTGCTGTCGAGACGGTGCTCAAGGGGGGCAAGTCCGGCGGGGTTTACAATATCGGCGGCAACAACGAATGGAAGAATATCGACATTGTCCACCTGGTCTGCGACCTGATGGACGAGAGCCTGGGGCGCAAAAAAGGGGAGAGCCGCGGACTGATTGCCTTTGTCAAGGACCGGCCGGGACATGATCGCCGTTATGCCATAGATGCGGCCAAATTGAAGCGAGACCTGGGCTGGGAACCGTCCTACACCTTCGAAAGCGGCATCAGGGAAACCATCGACTGGTATCTGGCCAATCAGGAGTGGGTGGCACATGTCACTTCCGGCGAGTACCAGCAGTACTATGAGACACAGTACGGGGAGAGCAAATAATGATACTGGTAATCGGCGCCAACGGCATGCTCGGTCACGACCTGATGGCAACCCTGGAGGGGGATGTCAGGGGGCTTGACCTGCCGGAGATTGATATCACCTCCTTTGAGTCGGTGCGGCGGGTGCTGTTGACCCTGAAACCAGAGGTCATCATCAATGCTGCTGCCTATACCGACGTTGACGGCTGCGAAGCCAATGTGGAAACGGCCATGGCGGTCAACGGCGAAGGGGTGGGCTTGTTGTCGCTGGCTGCCCGGGAGATCGGCGCCAAGCTGGTGCAGATCAGCACCGACTACGTTTTCAATGGCGGCAAAGGCACCCCGTATCTGGAAGATGACTGCCAGGAGCCCCTCAGTATCTACGGCGAATCGAAACTGGCCGGTGAACTCAACGCCGCCATGGCTCCGGAATACCTGATTATCCGCACCCAGTGGCTCTACGGCATCCATGGCAAGAACTTCGTTGAAACCATGCTCCGCCTGGCAAAAGAAAAAAGCGAGCTGGCGGTGGTGGATGACCAGATTGGTTCGCCCACCTTTACCAAGGATCTCGCCCTGGCCGTCAAGGCGCTGCTGATTAATGGGTGCAGCGGCATCTACCATGCTGCCAACAGTGGCTACTGCTCCTGGAACGAGTTTGCCAAGGTGATCTTTGCGGAGGAAGGGCTGCAGATCAAGGTGAACAGCATGACCACCAAAGAGCTCAATCGCCCGGCCAACCGGCCGCTCTACTCGACCCTGGACTGCAGCAAGCTGGCTGCCGACACCGGTTTTACCCCGCGCCATTGGCGGGAGGCACTCAAGGAGTACCTGCAAATAAGAAAGAACGGGAGGAACTGATGGAAACCGGCGAACGCCCCTGGGGGACCTATACGGTTCTCGACGAAAGCAGCAACTACAAGATCAAGCGGATCGTGGTAAAGCCCGGGGAGAGGCTATCCCTGCAGATGCACCACCACCGCAGCGAGCACTGGATCGTGGTTTCCGGTGCGGCCAAGGTGACCTGCGGCGAGCGGGAGTCCATTGTCAATATCAATGAGTCTACCTTTATCCCTGTCGGGACGAACCATCGTCTGGAAAACCCCGGGATAATCCCACTGACAATCATTGAGGTCCAGAGCGGTGAGTATCTGGGGGAGGACGATATTGTCAGGTTTCAGGATGACTACAACCGGGTTCCAGAGAACGGCACAAAGGTTGAGGAGTCTGTGACGGAGTAATCCCATGATACACAGGGTGACAGTTTTAGCAGTTATTCTGGCGTGCGGGGTTGTTTTTCCGGCAGGGACAGGCTTCTCTGCCACGGTAAAGCCGCTGGAGATATTCTCAGAGAAGATACTCGCCCTTGAAGTTGAGCATCTTGCCACAGAGCATGTGCTCGCTTCCTCACGGCTGAGGAAGACCGTTGACCGGCTCAACAGGGAGATGAACATCATGTCCAGGGAGCGTGCCAGGGATTCACTCACTATTCTGGATAAGGTGGCTGAGGCCCTGGCTGAGACTGCCAGGAGTTCTGCGAAGCTGAGCGGTTATCTGACGGCAAACAGCGTCAGGCTGAAGAGTTCGGGCCACGGCAGGTTCCTGCCTCTGGCCGACATGGACAAGGAGAGTGAAATTCCTTATCAACAGGCTTTGGAACGGGTCGTGGTGACTGCCCGCCTGCTGGTGCGCCACTGTTATGATAACTTTGAACCCATCAGCAACGGCGACAAGGAGGCCGGCAAGCGCTATGACGAGCTGTTCGGCGCCTATCAGAAAGATACGGAGAGCTTTAACAATATGAGTATGGCCAGAAGCAGGTATCTTACCGACCTGGGAGCCGACTATCCATCCCTGTGGGAGTTGTTGCCGCGCTGACCCCTTTTAGGTTGAGCCATTCGCCGATTTGTGCTATTTTTACCCATTTGAAATTGCCCAGAAATTCAGGAGAAACCCACTAAATGTTTGGAAATCTTATCAAGAAGCTGGTCGGCAGCAAGAACGAGCGCGAGCTCAAACGTCTGTGGCCGATTGTGCATAAAATCAACGGTATGGAGCCTCAGATTGCCGCTCTTTCCGATGAAGCGCTCAAGGGGAAGACCGAAGAGTTCAGGAAAAGATACGCTTCCGGTGAATCGCTGGATGCTATCCTGCCGGAGGCTTTTGCCGTCTGTCGTGAGGCGGGCAAGCGGGTGCTCGGGATGCGTCATTTTGACGTGCAGCTGATCGGCGGCATGGTGCTCCATTCCGGGAAGATTTCCGAGATGAAGACCGGCGAGGGTAAGACGCTGGTGGCAACCCTGCCGGCCTATCTGAACGGCATCTCCGGCCGCGGTGTTCACGTTGTTACGGTCAACGACTACCTGGCCAAGCGTGACTCCGAGTGGATGGGGCGGCTTTACAACTTCCTCGGACTTTCCGTCGGGGTCATTGTCCATGGTATTGAGGATGACGAACGCCGCAGGTCCTATGCCGCCGACATAACCTACGGTACCAATAACGAGTTCGGCTTCGACTACCTGCGGGATAACATGAAGTTCGCCCTGGAGGATTACGTCCAGCGGCCGTTCAACTTTGCCATTGTCGACGAAGTTGACTCCATCCTGATCGACGAGGCGCGGACACCGCTGATTATCTCCGGCCCGACCGAGGAGTCCACTGATAAATACTACATCATTGACCGGATCATCCCCCAGTTGAAGCAGGGGGAAGTGGTCGAGGTCGAGGCCAACACCCTCTCCGGCAAGCGGAAGAGCTATACCGGCGATTTCACCATCGACGAGAAGGCAAAATCCGCCACCCTGACCGAGGCCGGGGTGCTCAGGGTAGAAAAGCTGCTCAATATCGATAACCTCTATGATCCTCGCAATATCACCATCCTCCACCATGTCAATCAGGCCCTCAGGGCCCATGCCATGTACAAGCGTGATGTGGACTACGTGGTGAAAGACGGCGAAGTCATGATCGTCGACGAGTTCACCGGCCGGCTTATGCCGGGGAGGCGCTGGTCAGACGGCCTGCATCAGGCAATTGAAGCCAAGGAAGGGGTGGTGATCGAGAACGAGAACCAGACCCTGGCTACCATCACCTTTCAGAACTATTTCCGCATGTACGAAACACTCTCCGGTATGACCGGTACGGCTGATACGGAGGCTGAGGAGTTCCACAAAATCTACAACCTTGAAGTGGTGGTTATTCCGCCCAACCGGCCGCTGCTCCGCCCCGACTTTCCGGATGTGGTTTACAAGACCGAAAACGAGAAATTTGCTGCGGTAATCAACGAGATCAAGGAACTGCATGCCAAGGGGCAACCGGTGCTGGTCGGTACCATCTCCATTGAGAAATCGGAAGTGCTTTCTGAGTTGCTGAAGAAGCACGGGGTTCCCCATAACGTCCTCAATGCCAAGCAGCATGAGAAGGAAGCCGAGATTGTCGCCCAGGCTGGTCGTAAGGGGAAGGTGACCATTGCCACCAACATGGCAGGCCGTGGTACCGACATTCTGCTCGGCGGTAATGCCGATGCCATGGCAAAACAGTGGCGGCGGGAAAACCCCGATGCTTCCGACGAGGCATATCAGGCAAAGCTTGAAGAGTTCCGCGCTCTTTGTAAACAGGAGCATGACGAGGTCATTGCTCTCGGCGGTCTGCACATCCTCGGCACTGAGCGCCATGAGTCCCGGCGTATCGATAACCAGCTGCGCGGTCGTTCAGGCCGTCAGGGGGATCCGGGTTCCTCCAGCTTCTACCTGTCGTTGGAGGACGATTTGCTCCGCATCTTCGGTTCCGAGCGGGTAGCCAAGATCATGGATATCCTCAAGATCGAGGAGGGTGAGGCCATTACCCACGGCATGATCTCCAAGGCGATCGAAAACGCCCAGAAAAAGGTGGAGGCGCACAACTTCGAGATCCGCAAGCATCTCATCGACTACGACGACGTCATGAACAAACAGCGCGAGGTTATTTACACCCAGCGCAAGGAGATCCTTGCCGGTCAGGAGATCCGCGCCAGCTTCATGGAGATGATGGATGAAACTGTCGGGGACATAGTTTCCGGCTACGCCATCGATAAGGTCCCTGGACACCAGTGGGACTGGGAGGGGATTACCGAAACCCTGCATCGCACTTTTGCCCTTGATGCCGATTTCCCTGACCAGACCATTGCCCGGTTGACCCCGGACAACTTCAGAAAGCTCCTCAAGGAGCAGACCCTCCAAATCTTCAACCAGAAGCTGGAGCAGTTCGGCGATGAGCTGATGGATCATCTTATCAAGGTGATCATGCTGCAGACCATTGACCAGCAGTGGAAAGACCATCTGCTCTCCATAGATCATCTCAAGGAGGGGATCGGCCTGCGCGGCTACGGCCAGAAGGATCCGAAGCAGGAGTACAAGAAGGAGGCCTTCAACCTCTTCATGGCCATGATTCTGAGGATTCGCGCCGAGGTGGTAGAGAAGATCTTCTGGGTACAGCTCTCTTCCCGTGAAGAGGACCTGGAAGATCAGATCGAGCGGATGGAGGATGAACAGCAGGCCCAGGCCAGAAAGATATCCTTCAATATGGCCCCGGAAGAGTTGAACCGTCCGGCAAAAAGTGCCAAGACTGCCGGCAGGAATGACCCATGCCCATGCTGCAGCGGGAAAAAATACAAAAAATGCTGCGGTCAGT
>VEOV01000014.1 GCA_012026855.1 Geobacter sp. | reverse complement strand
CCCCGCTCCCCACCCCCTTATCTCCGCCGCCTCCGTCTTTTGTTTAAATTCTCCTCCCGGGGGGTTTCGGGGGGGGCCCTGGGCCCACTTCCCCTGCCATATCGCCAGCAACTGCTCCTGCGTGGTCCCGGAGAGCCGGGCCGACATGTTGCTGATCTCGACGATCGGCTTGCCGTCGGCGTACATCAGGGCGTCGCAGATGACGTACGGCTCGGGGCGATAGCCCAGCTCGCGGATGGTGACTTCGTAGGTGACGATCCTGGTGGTTTCCAGCACCTGGCCGCGGCACTTGAGACTGCTGGCCACGCCGGGAACCGGTTCGAACACCGCGCCGGCAGCTTCTGCCACCCAGCCCATCCGGAGGAGGAAGATCCTGAGGGTGTGCATGCAGCACTCGTACATGAGGGTGCCGGGCATGACCCGGTCATCGACGAAGTGGCAGGTGATGAACCAGTCGTCGGGGTGGATATCGGCCTCGGCGCGGATGAGCCCTTCGCCGTAGCGGCCCCCCCGGGGCTGGATCTCCATGACCCGGTGGACCAGCTCCATCCTGCCGCCAGGGATGGTCAGCGCTCTGGTGATGCCGAGCCCGGCAAAGAGCGGTCCGAAACAGCCTGCCAGGTCGCCGCTGCGCAGGCGCGCCAGCTGGCCGGCATCGTAGCTTTCCACTGCCATGGGAACCAGCTCGACCCAGTTGGTCGGGCGGATGCCGCTGGTGGGGCGCATGTCGACCGCCGGGCGGACGATCCCCTTGCCCGCTTCCAGTTCCTCAGCCGAGAAGAAGCCGGCGCAGCCGTCCCGCATGGAGAGCAGCGGCTCGCCGTTAACGGTCGCCTCGAAGAAGAAGCGGAACAGCCAGGTGTCCCCCTGGCGGAAGAAACGCTCGATGCGGATATCGTAACTGATGATTTCGCCCGGCCCGGGAAGGCCGCGATGGAAGGTGACCACCGCGTCCAGGAGCCGGTAGACCGCCAGCCCTTTGGTGATAAAGTCGATCCCAAGAAAGCCGGAGAGAAACAGGTCGGCCTGGCCCGCCTCTACGGCAATGCAGGTCGGGATCCGGCCGCCGTCCAGGTACCAGGCGCCGGTATTGATATCATGCTCGGTCACCACCCGCCCCTTGGTCATTGACCTCGGCTCCCCTTCAAGGGCGGTGATCCGGTCCACCAGCATCAGCGGTACGTCGGGGAGACGCACCCTGGTCGGGAAGCTGTCAGCCTCGGCAAACTGAGAGCCGAGCATCTTTGCCACCGAGCCGATGGCAAACTCCATGCACATATCCCGGTCGAAGACGCAACTGACTGGCTTTTGTCTCCCTAGCCCCTCGCCCTTAGGGAGAGGGTGGCCGGAGGCCGGGTGAGGGGGCAGCTCGCCCCCAAGGGCCTGCTGCAGGGTCATCTCCAGGGCCAGCGCCTGTGACATGGCCTGGGTCAGGGTTTCGCTGCAGCGGAGGAAAGTTGCGTGGGCCTGCAGCTTGGCGTCGTGTGCCTGGGCAAAATCACGCAGCAGGGGATCGCTGATGGCTGCAGCTTCAGTCCCGGTCTGCCCGGCAGATGGCGTCGGAGCCGTAGCCGCAGCCGGAGCAGCTGTCACGGCAGGCGCAGCTGGGGGTGCTGGGGGGATGACCGCAGCCATCGGGGTGACGGCGGGGGTTGGCGCCACGCGGGCCGCTGGGGGTAGCGGAATGGTGAACGGCTGGCCGCCACAGGGGACGGTGACGCTGCTTTTTGCTGCTGTCGCTGCCGGGGCGGGTACTGTTGCCAGGCTTGACAGATCCAGGGGCACCCGCTCGGCCACCAGTGCGGCCAGCATCCGCATGACCGCCCCTTCGCCGTCGCTGCCGGCAGCGCAGGCGGAGCGGGCCAGGTGGGGTCTGCTTTCAAGGATCTGGTCGATCATCCGGCTGCAGGAGGCGCCCGGCCCCATTTCCAGGAAGATTCTGAAGCCGTCGTTGTAGGCGGCGTTGATTACTGCCGGATAGTTGATCCCCTCCAGCGCCTGGGCAAGAATGGCGTCGGCGGCGGATTCGCGGCTGACTTCGAAAGATGCCCCTTCGGCGCCGCTATAATAGGTGACTCCTGCGGGGGGCTCGGTCTGGAAAAGGTGCAGGTTGCGGTACGGCTCGGCCACTTCCCGGGCGACTTCGCAGTGCACCGTGGTGACCCCGGACAGGGGGAAGAAGCTGCTGCCGAGGATGGCCACCACCCGCTTGACCCCCTTGGCATCACCGCCGATGACACATTCGTTGGGGGTGTTGACGATGAGTAGATAAACCCTGGTGGTCATCCGGATGGCCCGCTTGACTTCCCTGGCCGGGGCGCTTACCACGCCAAGCAGCCAGTCAACCTCTTTCCCTTCCGGCAGCCCCCAGGCCCTGGCCGCTGCCCGGCACTCGCCGGCCAGGTCATCGGTAAAGAGGGTCGAATCGTACATCTGCAGCAGCATGCTGTCCCGCTCCTGCCAGGTGCGCAGGGCAAAGAGCCCGGCTGATTCACCCAGGCTGTAGCCGATCACCCCGGTGGGAGCCACGCCGAAGCTTCGCACCACATCGCTGACAGCGCAGCCGGTGGCCACCTGGCCGAAAATCACAGCCCGGTGATCGCGGTCGATCTCCTCAGGTGAAGCGCCGTTCCAGAACATTTCCGGCTGGAACTGGCTGCGCAGATAGAGGTTTTCCCGGTCCTGACGCTGGAAGATTCCAGGCCAGCGGGTGGAGAGCGGCAGTCCCATGCCGGCGAAATGGTTGCCGGAGCCGGGGAAGATGAAGGCGATTTTCCCCTGCGGGCCCAGCGGTTCGGGGGAGAAAAAGAGCCGGTCGCGCAGCGGTGGTGGCAGCATTGAGTCATCATTGCTCTGCAGCCTTGCCAGAGCCAGCTCGCACAGGGCGGTCAGCTCACCGGTCGAACGGGCCACCAGCGCCACGGCCAGCGGCGCAGCCGTATCGCTTGCGCCTGGCAGCCACTGCCCGGCAAGCTGCTCCAGGTCAGCGTTGCTGCTGTTGGCTGCTGCCAGCAGAGAGCTTACTTTGGCGGCAATGGTAGCCCGGTCGGCGCCGGCCAGGGCAAAGAGGAATTCCCGCTGCCGCGACAGGGGCAATGGGGGCTGCTCTGCCTGCCCATCCCACCCCTGCAGCAGGAGATGGGTGCAGCTGCCGTCGACACTGAAGCTGTTAACCCCGGCATAGCGGGGTCCGGCCGCCCGGTTGCGCAGCCAGTAACGGGGCTCCTGGGGGAGGAAAAACGGGGAGTCCCCCTGGGTCAGCTCCGGCAGCGGCGCTTCACAGGAGGCGTCAGGGATGATCTCATGGTAGCGCGCTGCCGCAGTCCGGACCAGGGAGGCGAGGCCGGAAGCGGCGCCGGTGTGGCCGATGCAGCCCTTGACCGATGTCAGGGCGGTTCTGCGGGCTGCTCTGATGAGCGGGGTGGCAGTGTCGTCAGCACTGAAAGCCTTGCTGAGCGCCTGCAGCTCGACCCGGTCCTCTGTTGGCAGGCCGCTGCCGTGGGTTTCAATCAGGTCCAGTTGTGACGGCTTGACGCCCGCCTCGGCCCAGGCCCGCTCCATGGCCAGGCGACAGGCCTGTTCGTCCGGGACGATCAGTTCACCGCCGGCAATGCCGACCCCCTTGATAACCGCATAAATTCTGTCGCCATCGGCTTTGGCGTCCTCCAGCCGCTTGAGCACCACGGCGGCGGCTCCTTCACCGGGGATGGCACCATCGGCTGCTGCCGAGAACGGCTGCATGCTGCCTGAGCCGGAGTAGGGGCGGTCAGCATGCTGGCCCAGAACAGCGCGCAGGTCGCCGGCCAGGTCGACAGCGCCGACAACGGCACGGTTGATCTCGCCGAGGCTGAGCAGCCTGACGGCGGCTGCCAGGCCGCGGCTGCCTGAAGTCTCTTCACTGGAAAAGGTGAAGCTCGGCCCGCCGCACTTGAACTCACGGGCAATACGGCTGGCAACGATGTTCCCCAGCGCCCCCATGGTCCGGTTGGCGGTCAGCGGCGGCGAGGCGGCATCCTTGAGCTCTTCGCACCACTTGGCCAGCTCCTCTTTACCCGGTTGACGGCCGAGCTGGCGGCACCAGCCGGCCAGCTGCTCCGGCAGGGTCCAGCGGAGGCTGAAGCCGGAACTGGCCAGGTCAAGGGAGATGCCGATGAATACGCCGGTAGTGATGTTGCCGCTGCTGTCAAGACCGGCATCGGCAATGGCCGCTGCGGCGCTCTGCAGCATCAGCAGCTGCTGGGGGAGCATCTCTGCCAGCTCCAGGGGGGGGATTCTGAACTGGTCTGCCGGAGCAGCGACACCGTCAAGGTAAAAACCGTTGAACGGGGTCTGACTGAGCCCGGCCTCCTTGAACCAGTCGGCCTCCGGTGTGCCCCACCAGCTGTTGGGCGGGGACGGAACGGGCGTTTCTGACCCGGCTGCAAAACAGCTCTCCTTGAAGGACTGCAGAGAGGGGTGCGGGGCAAAGCGGGCATCCAGGCCGACGATGGCGATGTCTGTCGAGCCTCTATTGACGGGGGATGACAGGCTGCTCTCCCCGGAGGGGAGCCACTGTCTGGTGACGGCAATGGTCTCGCCGATGTCCGCCTGCTCAGGCAGCCACTCCTCAATGAGCAGGTGGGCATTGATGCCGCCGAAGCCGAAGGCGCTGACCGCTGCCCGCCGCGGGATGCCGTCGCCACGGCGCTGCCACGGCTCAGGCTCGCTCAGCACCTTGAAGGGGCTCTTATCCAGCTCCATGCCGGGCTGGGGGGAGCGGAAGCCGGCTGTCGGCGGGAGAGTCCCGGCGCGCATCGCCAGCAGGACCTTGGTCAGTGCAGCAGCACCGGCTGCGGTGAGCAGGTGGCCGATATTGGATTTTACCGAGCCGATGACGCAGGAGGCAGCGCTGCCGGCCCCATGCCAGAGCTCTTTCAGGCTGGCCACTTCGGTGGCGTCCCCTACCGGTGTGCCGGTGGCGTGGCATTCGATCAGGTCGACATCTTCCGGCTGCCAGCCAGCCTGCAGGTAGGCGGCGCGCATGGCCCGCAGCTGCCCTTCGGACATGGGGGCCAGCAGGCTGCCGCCGACGTCGTTGGCCAGTCCGGCGCCGCGGATGATGCCGTAGATTCTGTCGCCATGGGCGATGGCGTCTTCGGTTCTTTTCAGGAGGAATATGCCGCATCCTTCGCCGACCACCAGTCCATCCCCTTCGGCATCGAAAGGCGAGCAGATGCCCCGTTTGGAGAGGGCGCGCAGCTGGGAAAAGCCCATCTGAGTGTAGAGCGGGTCTGGCCGGGAGACGCCGCCGGAGAGCATGGCATCGGCCCGGCCGGCAAGGAGTTCGTCGCAGGCCAGTTTGATGGCGTAGAGGGAAGAGGCGCAGGCGGCATCCAGGGGGCAGGCCCCGCCGCCAAGCCCCAGGCTGTAGGCGAGCAGACCGGCCGGGAGTCCGGCAACATAGCGGTTCAGTCCGGCGGTGGTCCGTTTGGTGACGCTTTTGCCGAGGAGCCGTTCCTCGAAGCTGCTGCCGAGGATTTCCCTGGCAAAGAGGGAGGATTTTTCCGTCGGCAGGGCAAGATTACCGATGATGACGCCGACCCGGCTCCGGTCCAGCGGGCCGGTGATGGCATCGTTATAGGCCTGCCGGCCGGCATGGAGCAGCAGATGGAAGACCGGGTCGAGTCCCGGCGGAATTTTCGGTTCGGGTGAAAGTCCGGGGAGCGGCGGGGTACGCGGGATGGCGTTGATGAAGCACCCCTTGCGGGAGTAGACCTTGTCCCTGGCACCGACTTCAGCCGCAAAGACAGCGTCGGCCGGGACAGCCCACCGCTCGGGAGGGACGTCACGGCTGGCGCTTTTGGCGGCGACGATATTCTGCCAGAAACGGTCGAGATCCGGGGCATCCGGGAAGAGCCCGCCGATACCGACAATGGCCACCGAGCCGAAGGCGGGGTTGGGGTTGGTGTTAGTGCTCATTACTGAAGACTACACCCCTCTGCCGGCCTTGGCAGGCTGTTCGAGCTGGTTGCGCTGAAAAGCACTCCCCAGGGAGGGATCAATGACACATTCGTAGTCTTCGAGCCGGGCAATCAGCTTGCCGCTCTGGCGGTCGATGAACTCCATGTCGGCATGGGCGCCGTGCTGACGCACATCGTTGATCCGGATAACGATCTGCACGCCGTCCTTCGGAAATGATTCCTGGAACTGGCGGTACCTGCCGGCGAAACAGGGCAGGGAGCCGGAACCGAACCGCTCGAAGCTCCAGAGGATCATCATCTGGAAGGCGGAATCAAGCGCCAGCGGGTCAGTCAGCCAGTTGCTCCGCAGCGGCTGTTTGAGCCAGGCGGCCGGAGTCGGTGCCCCTTTTACCAGGGCAGCGATCCCCTGGGATGAGCAGCCGCTGACCTCTTCGATACCGTGCAGGTCCGGGCCGTGGAAGAGCCGTTCAGAATCATAGATCCTGCCGTTGTGCGGTTCGTATGGCTCGACCGCGATCTCTTTGATGGAGCGGATCCCTTCCGGCAGTCTGCTGGCCAGCACTATTTCCGCCTTGGCGTGCAGCAGCATCCTGGAGTCACCGTTTACGCCGGTCAACTCAACCGGCACCAGGTAGAAGGAGCCGCGTTTTTCGGCCCGGCCGGCCATGATCTTCAGGTTGCACCCTTTTTCCTGCTCAAAGACCACCCCTTTGCAGATGCGCAGGTCGTTGAAGCCGTGGAAGCGGAGCCCAGGATTGCCATGGAGGGCGGCATGGGCCAGCCACTCGGCAATGACCGCCATGGGGAGCACTGCCTTGCCGTCGAGGACATGGGAGCGGAGGAACGGGTAATCATCAACATTAAGGGCAATGGCCAGGGCTTCGGTCAGGTTTTTCGTCCTGGACTGCTGCGGCTGGGCGCTCTCCGCTGCGGTTTCCGCCAGGACGGTGATTTCCACCGGCGCATCGCTGGCGGCGATCTCCCGGGCAAGGAAATCACCCCCCTCTTCCAGGCCGATGAGGCCGATGCCTTCGCCGGCAAACAGCTTTTTCAGTGCCGGGGTCACCATGCCGCCATCCCATGGTCCCCAGTTGATGCTTACGGTGCGGCAGTCGGGGCGGCGGCGTGCCTCGAACTGGGCCAGTTTGTTAAGGACTTCATTGGCCACGGCGTAATCCACCTGGCCGGTGCGGCCGAAACGGCCGGTGGTTGAGGAGAACAGGGCGATGAAGCGCAAGTCGTCCTCGGCAGTGGCGGCAAACAGGGAGCGGAGACCGGAGACCTTGGTGCCGTACACGGCGCTGAACTGCTCCCGTGACTTGTCGGTGATCAGCCGGTCGGCCAGCACCCCGGCACCATGGACAATCCCCCTGATCGGGCCATGCTCGCGGCGGACCTCCTGGAACAGGGCAGTGACCTCGGCGCTGTTTCTGATGTCAACGGCCCGGTAGATCACCTTCCCGCCGGCAGCGGTAATTTTTTCCAGGGTGCCGTGCAGTTCCCGTCCGGCAACTACCTGTTGGTAGCGCTCTTCAATCTCTTTCGGATGGAGCTTGCCGTCGGCATGTTCAAGGATTGCCCGCTTGATGCGCGCCTCTTCGCTCAGGCCGGTGAGCCATGCCGGCTCCGGTTTCGGTTCCGGGCTGCGGCCGAGGAGCAGCAACATCGGGGTGCAGGCCCGGGGCAGGGCAATGGCGGCTGCCGCGGTCACCCCCCGGCCACCGCCGGTAACGACAACCACGTCGCTGCTGCTGACCGGATATCTGGCAGGGGTCGGCGCAGCCGGCAGTTCCACCAGCTCAAGGGTTGTTCTCCCCAGTGCCGAGAGGCCGGTTTCAATCGGTCCGCAGACCAGCAGTTCCTCTGCCAACGCCTTGGCGGCAGCTTCATGATCAGGGAAATCCCCCAGATCTATGGCCCGGCAGGTAACTTCCGACCACTCCTGGGCGGCGGTTTTGGTGAGTCCGGCCAGCCCGCCTGAGAGCGGATCCACGAGGCTGGAGCCCTCAAGGCAGCCGAAACTGCCGTCAAGCCTGGCAACGGTGGCAAACAGCGCTCCGGCCTGTTCGCCTGTCTGGCGCAGGGCCGGGGCAGCCTTTTTCAGCAGCAGGAAGGCGTTCTCCAGGAAGCTGTCATCGGTGCCGTTCTTGGGGGCAATGATGATCAGGCCGGCAATGGTGGCGGAAGCGAATATCCCCTTGTCATCGTCAACAGCCAGCAGGCGGGCCTTGAGCCCCCTGGTCTGCAGTTGGGAGTAGAGCTGAGCTGCCAGCGGCGAACCGTCGTCGGTGATGATGATCTCACCCCCGTCGAGCAGCTGGAGCGGCTGGGAGGCGTCTGGTGCCGGAGTATGGACCAGGGCACTCCGTTTCAGGACTGCTTTCTGCGGTTGATCTGCGGTTGCGGCGCTCTCTGCGGCAGCCGCTGCAACTGGTTCGCTGACAGCCGGTGCCGCAGTGGCATCGGCGCCGAGGAAGGCGGCAATCTGCCGCAGGGTCTGGAGGGTGCCCATGTGCTCCGGGCCGATGAGCGGTGCGCCGGGGAGTTTTTCCTGGATGGCGGAGAGGATCTCCACTCGCTTGATGGAGTCGATGCCGAGGTCGGCATCCAGCCCCATGTCAAGGTCAAGCATCTCCACCGGATAACCGGTTTTCTCGCTGACCACGGCCAGCAGGGCGGCAGCGGCGTCAATGCCTGCAGAGGCAGCTGCCTGTGGTGCGGCCACTGGTGCGGCAGCGGCACTGCCAGCGCCCAAAAAGGCGGCAATCTGCCCGAGGGTCTGGAGGGTACCCATGTGCTCCGGGCCGATGAGCGGCGCGCCGGGGAGTTTTTCCTGGATGGCGGAGAGGATCTCCACCCGCTTGATGGAGTCGATGCCGAGGTCGGCATCCAGGCCCATGTCAAGGTCAAGCATCTCCACGGGATAGCCGGTCTTCTCGCTGACTACGGCCAGCAGAGCGGCAGCAGCGTCAATACCTGCAGAGGCAGCTGCCTGTGGTGCGGCCACTGGTGGGGCAGCGACACTGCCTGCGCCCAAAAAGGCGGCAATCTGCCCCAGGGTCTGGAGGGTGCCCATGTGTTCCGGGCCGATGAGCGGAGCGCCGGGGAGTTTTTCCTGGATGGCGGAGAGGATCTCCACCCGCTTGATGGAGTCGATGCCGAGGTCGGCGTCCAGCCCCATGTCAAGGTCAAGCATCTCCACCGGATAGCCGGTCTTCTCGCTGACCACGGCCAGGAGGGCGGCAGCAGCGTCAACGCCGCTGCTTCTCGGTGCTGCCGGCACTGGTTGGGAAACAGGCTGCGCCACAGGGGCAGGGGCGGCCTTGGCAACTGGAGCGGCAACCGGAGCGGCTATTGGCGCAGCTGCCGGATGTACCTGCGGCTGGGCAGGCATTGGCAACGGTTGCAGCTGTGCGCCGCCGGCCAGCAGGCGCTGCTGGTTTTCCAGCAGAGTCTGGAATGTTCTCCCGGCAAGCTCCTGGCCTTCGAGGAACTGGCGATGCAGTTTGGCCGTATCCTCCTGCATCTTCTGCAGGATGGCCATGCTTTCGCGGGTTGTCCTGAGCGCTTCGGCCACTACATCGCGGGACGCAGTCGCCATTGCGGGGGCAACTGGCTGGCTTTGGGCGGAGCTTGCTCTGGTGTCAGCCCCGGCTGCCGGGCTGACTGTTTTGCGTGGCGGTGCTGGTGGCTGCTTGGTGCGGGGTTGCACGTAATTTGCCCCGCAGAGCGGTACGATCATGGCCGGTTTTTTGCCGGTTGTCTGCACCGGTGGGACAAAACCTTCGTCCCAGAGATCCAGGTTCAGCTGATGCCCCAGAACGCTAAGCTGGGCAAGCAGACGCGCCAGATCGAAAATGCCGTTCTTTTTGCCGTTGGAAGCGTCAAGGGCCACAGCCTGATGCTCACGGTCACCAAGGATCGCCTTGACCAGGGCGGTCAGCCTGGCCCCGGGTCCAACTTCGACAAAGGTACGGATGCCGGCGGCATACATCGCCTCGATTTCGGCCACAAACTCCACCGGTTTTGCCAGCTGGTTGGCCAGCAGTTCCCTGGCGGCAGCCTGGTCTGCCGGGTAAACGGCAGCGGTGCTGTTGGCATAGACCGGGATCTGTCCCGGGAGAAGATCGACATCGCCAAGGGCTTCGAGGAACGGCACGGCCGCATCGGCCACCAGCGGGCTGTGAAAGGCGGCTGCCACCGGCAGTTTCTTGCAGGCAAGGCTTCGGGCGGCAAAAACCGTTGCTGCCCGGTCGATCTCGCTGCTCCTGCCGGAGAGAACTGCCTGTGACGGGGCATTGCGGTTGGCAATGACCAGGTCCAGCCCCTCTTCCTGCAGTATCTGCTCGACAGCGGCCATGGGAGCGGGAACAGCCAGCATTCCCCCCTTGTCGCCGCCGTCACCGGCCATCAGTCTGCCCCGCAGGCGGGAGAGACGGTGCAGCTCGGCTTCGCTGATAGCACCGGCGGCACAGAGCGCGGTCAGTTCACCATAGCTGTGTCCGGCCGCGGCAGCCGGGGCAAAGCCGAAAGCTTCCAGCAGCCGATGGGCACCGAGACTGACGGCGCCGATGGCCGGCTGGGCAACATCGGTAGACCTGAGCAGCGCTTCCTGACGCTCTATGGCGTCGGCAGCGAAATCTATCGGAGGATAGATCCGGTCGGACAGCCTGGCGCCATCGCTGAAGGTCGCACCGCTGTCAGCGGCGGTGAGTGAGGCAATCAGCTGGGGAAAGGCACAGGCCAGATCGCGCAGCATGCCGGTGTATTGGGAGCCCTGGCCCGGGAAGAGCAGACCGCTCTGCTGCAGCGGCCCGGTGGAGTAACAGGCGCCGTCAGGGGTGCTCCAGCTGCCCGTTGGCCGGCTCTTCAGCATGGTTGCTGCGGTGCTGACCATGGCAGCCAGATTGGTCTTGTCCCTTTCAACCGCCAGGGCAAGGCGGCAGGGGGCGCTGCAGTCGAAATTCTGGCGTGCTTTGGCGGCAAAGGCACGTAGCTCGGTCCAGGACGCGGCCACCGGCAACCCGGCAAGGGCCGTTTCCAGAGAGGCAGCGCTGTCGCCACTGAAGGTGAGCAACTGCACGTTGCCGTCCCACTCGGCCGCTGATTTCTCCGCGCCATACTCTTCCAGCACGGTGTGGAAGTTGGAGCCGCCAAAACCGAAGGCGCTTACTGCGGCACGGCGTGGGTTTTCACCCTGGGGGAGCCAGGGGCGTTTTTCCGTCGCCAGATAGAAGGGGGTCTTGCCGCTGCTGACTTCATCCAGCGGCGAGTTTACCTTGATGGGCGGCGGGATGACTTTATTATGCAGTGCCAGGGCGGCCTTGATCAGGCCGGCAGCTCCTGCGGCAGCCTTGGTGTGGCCAATCTGCGACTTTACCGAACCAAGGGCGCACCATGGCCGGTCGCCTTCGCCATAAACTTCTCGCAGGGCAGAGACCTCGACAGCGTCACCGACCTTGGTGCCGGTGCCGTGGGCTTCGAGCAGGCCGATGCTTTGCGGCGATACCCCGGCCCGGCTGTAGGCATCAAGCAGCGCCCGCTTCTGACCGTCGGCGCTGGGGGCGTAGATGGCGTCGCCTTTGCCGTCACTGGATGAGCCGATCCCTTTGACGACCGCATAAATCTTGTCACCATCACGTTCGGCGTCAGCCAGGCGCTTGATGACCACAAGCCCCAGCCCTTCGCCGAGGGTGGTGCCGTCAGCATCTGTGGAAAACGGTTTGGCATTGCCGTCGGCAGAGAGTGCCGGGGTTTTGCTGAAGCACATGTACATGAAGATGTCGTTGAAAGTGTCGACGCCGCCGGTGACTACCATGTCTGCCTTGCCCGAAGCCAGTTCCATGCCTGCCAGGTGCAGGGCGCTGAACGAGCTGGCGCAGGCGGCATCCACTACGCAGTTGGTCCCCCCAAGATCAAACTGCTTGCTGATCCGGCCGGCAACTACATTCCCCAGCAGTCCGGGGAAGGAGTTCTCCTGCCACGGCACGTACCCTTCGGCAATCCGCTTGACGACATCTTCGGCTACCGCATCTTCCACGCCGGCATTCTTGAGGGCCTCCCGCCAGACGGGATGACCAAGGCGGGCTCCCAGGGGGATGACCAGTTCCAGGGTGCCGGTGACACCGAGGATGACGCTGACCCGGCTCTTGTCAAAGCTGCTTTCCGGCCCGTAGCCGGCATCCTTGAGCGCCTGCCCTGCGGCGACCAGCCCGAGCAGCTGGGACGTGTCGATCGCCTCCAGGGTGTTGGGGGGGATGTTGTACTCCATCGGGTTGAACGGAAACGGCGAGAGAAAGCCGCCGCGGCGGCCGTAGGTATGGTCCGGTGATTTCGGGTCGGCATTGAAATAGTCGGCCGGTTTCCAGTGGGTTGCCGGGATTTCAGTGATGGCGTCAATCCCCTCACGAATATTGGCCCAGTAGCTGCTCTTGTCGTCAGCGCCCGGAAAGAGACAGCCGATGCCGATGATTGCCAGTTTGTCGCTATTGCCGGTGTTGGTCAGCTTTACGTCGTCAGTTTTCACCTAGAAGTACTCCTTGAGCTCTGCATCCTGCAGCGGGGGGATCTGTACTGCTTCGGCAGGGAGATTGACCCCCTGGGAACGGAGCATGGCGGCCCTGCTGAGTACCGCTGCACCATAAAGAATGTTTCTGGCAACTGTCACTACCCTGCGCTGGTCGGCTGCTGCCAGAAAGGAGCCGGCGACCCATTCGTTGAATGCTCCCATGGATGGCCCGGCCCAGACCTGGTAGTCCAGTTTGCGCGTCGGGACGCCGTCCTTGGCCCAGTGCGCCCCCTGGCCCAGATACCATCTGAAGACCAGCGCCATCAGGTGCTTCGGATCACGTTCGGCCCGCTCGACCTGTTTCGGGTCCCGTTTCAGGAAGTAGCTGCGGGTGTCGCGCCAGATGTCGTCCAGTGGCGCCAGGAACATGGTTTTTTCCAGTTTTTCCCGCTCTGCGGCCGGAATTTCGGCCATGCTGCCGCAGCTGCGGTAGATGTCGTACAGCTTGGCGGCCCGCATCGGGAACATGGTGCCCCGTTTCAGCACCTGGACGGTGACCCCCATTTCGAACATGTCGGCGGCCGGCGCCATGGTGACATCCGCCTGGCGGGTTTCGGTGAGCATTTCCCGGACGATGGCCGACGTGCCTGACTCGACGCAGGCCTGGTTGACCGAGCCGGTCATGATCCAGTCCGCCCCCATGGCAAAGGCGGCAGCAGCCGAGGCAGGGGTGGAGATGCCGCCGGCCAGGCCGGCCTTGAGACGGCAGCTGTAGTTGAACTCCCTCTGCATGCGGTTTGCCAGGGAGAGAATTGTCGGAAAAAGGGCGATTGCCGGGCGGTTGTCAGTATGGCCGCCGGAATCAGCTTCGGCAGTGACGTACTGCGCCATGGGGATTTCTGTTGCCAGTTGGGCCTGCTCCGGGGTGAGCTCCCCCTTGGCGACCAGCTCCTTGAGAAATTTTTCCGGCGGTGGCGAAAAAAATCTCGCGGCCAGCTCCTCGCGGGAGACTTTGGCAATGATCCGGTTCGGCGCGTGCACCGTGCCGTCGGCCAGGCGCCGGATGCCGTGCACGCGGTAACGGACCAGGGTCAGGGTGAGGGCGAGGAAGGCGGAAGCTTCGATCAGGGTAATCCCTTTTTTGAGATAGAGATCAACCAGTGCCTCTTCCAGGTCCGGTTCGTGGGGGGAGTGAATCAGGTTGACGCCGAACGGGACGTTGCCGGCATGGCTGAGCTGCTCCAGGGCCGCCTCTACTTCGTGGAACGGCAGGCCGGCCGCGCCGAAAAATCCGAGCATGCCGGCGCTGCCAAGTTCGAGAGCAATTTTGACCGAGCTGATCCCCTTGGCCATTGAACCGCCAAGGTAAGGGTAGCGGATGCCCAGTTCGCGGCAGAAGTCAGCATCGCCCAGGTTCTCGGGAAGAACCGGAGCCGCGTATGCCGTTCTGTCCCCTGCAGCGGGATCGGGCAGGCCGGCCGTGCCGGTTATGGCGCTGCCGCCATTGGCCATGTCGATAAACAGTGGCTGGGTTATCCGCTGGAGTGCACCGGCTGCAACGTGGCTGGCAACTGTTCTGGTCTGACTGCTTTGCATGGTTCTCTGCCTGTTATCAGGATTTTTCAGCAAACAATTTATCTACCTGAAAAAGCAGAAAAAAGCAAGGGAAAGGGGTAATAAAAAAGGGGCGCTTGCGGCGCCCCTTCTGTGGTTTTTTGCTGGTACGGAATATTTTCAGGCGTCTTCTTCTTCACCCGCAGCAATCTCACGGTAAACGCGGTCTTCTTCAAAACGCTTGGTCTGTGCCTGCAGTTTTTCCAGGTCGGCCTTGCATTTGACGCAGAGTCTGGCGAAAGGCATGGCCTTGAGCCGTCCCAGGGGGATTTCCTCTTCGCAGTCTTCGCAGATGCCGTATTCACCCTCTTCAAGCCGGGCAAGCGCTTCGTCGATGTTTCTGATTTTCTCCCGCTCCCGGTCACCCAGCAGCAGCAGCAGTTCACGGTCCCGCTCATTGGAGGCCTGATCGTAAATATCGCCACTCGGTTCGTCATTGGATTTTTCCGAGCCGGATCTTACAGCCTTGCCGATCTCTTCAAATGCTTCCTCCTTGAGTTTCAGGAGGATAGCTTTCATTTCATCTGCTTTTTCAACCATTTATATGCTCCGCATCTCTTTGTGAAATTATTATGGCGCCGTAAGGCGGAAGCATAATAACGTAACGTTGCAAATTGTCAAGCAAAAGCCCGACATAAAAAAAGCCCCTGGTAAAAGGGGCTTTTTTCAGAGCTAACAAGTAAAACTCTATTCGCCTTCCTTGAGGATGTAGCCGACACCCCGCACGGTATGAATCAGTTTCACCGGTGCATCCCGGTCGATTTTCTTGCGCAGATAGTTGACATAGACATCGATGATGTTGGTGAAGCTGTCAAAGGTGTAATCCCAGACATGGTCAGCGATCATGGTACGGGTGAGTACCTGGTTCGGGTTGCGCATGAAGTATTCGAGCAGTCCGTACTCCTTGGCAGTCAGGTCGATCTCTTTTTCTGAGCGCCATACCTTGTGGGTTACCGGATCGATGCGCAGATCGGCAAAACGGAGCTCGGCGCCCCGATCCATTTCACTGCGGCGGATCAGTGCCTTGACCCTGGCAAGCAGCTCTGCGAAGGCGAACGGCTTGGTGAGATAGTCGTCAGAGCCGGTTTCCAGGCCGGTGACAATGTCTTCCACCGTGTCCTTGGCGGTCAGCATCAGGACAGGGGTTGCCTGTTTCCTGTCACGCAGCTCTTTCAGAAAGCTCATGCCGTCACGTTTCGGGAGCATCCAGTCAAGAATGATCAGGTCGTAAGGCTTTTCAATGGCCATTGACAGGCCTTCTTCGCCATCTGCCGCTGTCTCGACTTCGTAGCTCTCCTCTTCAAGACCACGTTTGATAAAACTGGCAACTTTTTTTTCATCTTCTACTACGAGAATTTTCATAAGTCCTCCGAATGTTTGTTTGAGTTTCTATTGTATTCAAAACAGGTCACGCAAGGCCTAACGCTGTAAATTTCTTGATTATTTCTCCGGCAGACTCCTCCACTGACCTGTGGGTCACATCAATGGTCAGCCACTTCGAGTTTTTACGGTAAAGCTGTTTGCAGCAGATAAGCTCATCGAGTATTTCGTCATAACTGGCGTACTTGCTGCGCGGGTTCTGCTGCAGTTGCATGAGCCGGGCTGTTCTGAGTTCTACCAGCCGTTTGGCATCGATCAGCAGGGCAACAATCCGGTTCTGGTCAATTTCAAAAAGTTCCTTGGGTGGATTGATCCCCTTGACCAGCGGAATATTGGCAACCTTGAACCCTTTGTGGGCCAGATACATGGACAGCGGGGTCTTGGATGTTCTCGATGCTCCCACAAGGACAATGTCAGCCTTGTACAGGTATCTGAGTTCCTGGCCGTCATCCTGTTTGACCGTGAAGTTGACGGCATCGACCCGCTTGTGATACTCGGCGTTGATTTCATAGAGCAGGCCCGGCTCCTGCTGGGGTGCAAGGCCGAGAATGTCAGACAGCTTGTACAGAATCGGACCGAGAAGATCGATTACCTCCAAGGCGCTCTGCTCGGCTTCATCCTGGAGAAACTGGGCCAGCTCCCTGTTTACGAGGGTGCAGATGATCAGCCCCGGCTGCTCTGCAGCTGCTTCAACTGCCCGCTTCATGTCAGCCTGGTTGCGAATCTGATTGAAGCGGTGCACCTTTATATCAGCATCGCGAAACTGTGAAAGCACGGCTCGCAGTACTCTGTCAGCGGTTTCTCCGGTAGCATCGGAGATGAGATAGAAGTTCTTAATGACCAGCTCCTTCAGAGGTATACTGCGCTAATAATAGCAGGCTATAATTAAGATTCAACCACAATTTTACAATTTTCATGAAATTCTTTGGTAACCGTCTCCCGGAGTTCGGGAGAATAAACAAGCTCTATTGCAGTGAGCGCCAGGGCAGTTGCCCCCTCCAGCGCCGCCATTTCCCCCTGCAAGGTCACTGTTGCCGTGGCAAACCCCTCAGTGTGAATGTTGATCCCCTCGCCGATAGGGACATGCGGGTGAATGGTCGGCACTACCTGTGACAGGTTGCCGATATCCGATGATCCCTTGTTCCTGTCGGTTGGAAACCTTGCCTCCTCAAGTCCGAGTCTGGCAAGCTGCTCTGAGTAGATGGCGTAGTAGGAAGGGAGAATCTTCATGGGGGCAATCACCCGCGGATCCGCATTGATCTCCAGTCGGCAGCCGGCAGCAACTGCCGCACCTTCTGCGCAGGCGGATACCCGTTCCTTCACCCGCTCCAGTTCTTCGAGGTCATCGGCTCTGATGTAAAAATAGCACGCCGCTTTAGCCGGGATGATGTTCGGCGCCGTGCCACCTTCGGTAATAATGCCGTGAATCCTGACATCCTGTCTTACCTGCTGGCGGAGGGCATTGATGCTGTTGAATGTCTGAATGACCGCATCCAGAGCGTTGATGCCATCTTCCGGATAGGCAGCTGCATGTGCCGGCTTGCCATGGAAGGTGAACCTGACCTTGGCCAGGCCGAGGAAATGCTTGATGACCTGCCTTTTGGAAGATGGGTGTACCATCATGGCAAAATCAATAGCGGAAAAGCAGCCGGCCTTGATCATCTCGATCTTGCCGATGCCAAGCTCCTCGGCCGGTGTGCCGAACAGTTTGATGGTTGCTGCCTCAGCCGGCAGGAGGCTCTTGAGAATCAGTGCCGCTCCGACTGCTGCCGCCGCGATGATATTATGACCGCAGGCGTGACCGAGTCCGGGCAGGGCGTCCATCTCGGCGATCAGGGCAATGGAAGGGTTGCCGCTGCCGGATGTTGCGCAAAAAGAGGTCTCAAGTGCGGCCAGGCTGGTTTCGACGCTAAAGCCCTGCTCCTTAAGGAGTTTGCAGATCAGGGCGGAGGAGCGGAACTCCTGCAGGGAAATTTCCGGATCAGCCTGGAGCGCCTGCACAATGCTGGTGACAAGGGGTGAAAATGCTCTGGCAGCTGAGAGTACCTGCTCAATGTCAGGACGACGACTCATGAGTTTTCCTACATGATTAGTTTAATGAAAAATACTGCCTTGCGATAACTATGTCAAGGTTTTTATTGCGCTAAAATCGGAGTTTTGCTAGCTTAGCCCTTTCAGGAGAGGTGCTGTTTTCATGAGAGGAGAAGGCATGATAGAGACGGGTTGGGTGGAGATTGCCTGTGTAGTTCCGGAAGATTTGGCAGAAGAATTTGCCGATTTTCTGCTTGAGGCTACCGGCAACGGAGTAAGTATTGAAAACAGGAAAGTTGATACCTTCAATGTGGATGATATCAGCCGGGAAGCAATAAAAAACGTCAAGGCCTACCTTGAGTCGGACAAGGATGTTGCCGGACTGCTGCAGGAGATCGGCCGCTATCTGGCGGAAAAAAGCAACGAGTGCCAGGGGTTCACTCCGGCGGCGCCTGAAGTGACGGCACTGAAGGAAGAGGACTGGGCCAACTCCTGGAAGGTCAACTTCAAACCGACCAGGATTGGCAATCGCCTGGTAATCAAGCCGTCATGGGAGGATTATGCCGCCACTGCGGACGATGTGATCCTGGAGCTTGCTCCCGGCATGGCCTTTGGTACCGGTACCCACTCTACAACCAGGCTCTGTCTGGAAGCAGTTGAACAGTATTGTTCCGCAGACATGCAAGCCAAGGAGCTGCAGGTTCTTGATGTGGGCTGCGGCTCCGGAGTCCTCGGCATTGCTGCGGCGCTGCTCTGTGCGGCCAAGGTCGTGGCCATTGACATCGATCCGCTGGCCGTGACGGTAACCCTTGAGAATGCCGCGGCCAACGGAGTGAGCAGCCTGATGGCGGTGTCGACGACGCCACTGGAAGAGATTGACGGCAGTTTTGTCATCGTGGTTGCCAATATTCTGGCGGAAGCTCTGGTAGCATTGGCCGCTGCCCTTGCTGCCCGAGTTGCTGCCGGCGGCGTGCTGATTCTCTCCGGCATACTGACCGAGCGGGAGGCATTTGTCATCGCCGGTTTTGCATCTCTGCCCCTTGAGCTGCTGGAAGTAACCCATCACGATGAGTGGTGCTGCATCGTTTATGGCAAGCGGGCGGCATGAGACGCTTCATTGTCGATTCCGGTGAGCCGCTCTGCGGGCGCCTTGAGCTGACAGGGGACCTTTTCAGGCATATTGCCACGGTTTTGCGTCTGGACCAGGGGGATGACTTTATTCTCACCGACGGCAAAGGGAGCGAGGCGGTTGCCAGCATCATTGCCATAGAGGAAAAAAGCCTGGTTGTCGAGCTGGAGCCGCTACCTACAACCGGTTCGGCCGACTCAGCCCTGATAATCACTATCTACCAGGGGCTGCCGAAAGGGGACAAGCTGGAGTCTGTCATGCAGAAATGTACCGAACTGGGAATCTCCCGTCTGGTGGTCTTTGCGGCTGAACGCTCCATAGTCAAGCTGGACGCGGACCGTCTCCAGGCCAAGACGGCCCGCTGGCAGAAGATCGCGACCGAAGCCGCCCGGCAGTCGGGGCGCAGCCGGGTGCCCCTGGTTGAGTTTGCTGCCGACCTGCAGAGCGCGCTGCGGGCGGACAGCAGCGACCTCAAACTGTTGCTCTGGGAAGAAGAAGGCCAGCAAAGGCTTAAGCCGCTCCTTGCAGGGGCGCAGCCGGCATCTGCGGCGGTGGTGGTCGGTCCCGAAGGGGGGCTGAGCCGCACTGAAGCCGCCACTGTCCAGGCAGCAGGTTTCATCCCCATAACCCTCGGGAGGAGAATTCTCCGTACGGAAACCGCCGCACCCGCCATAACGGCCATCCTGCAGTACAGCTGCGGAGACATGGGGTAAGTGATCAGTGCCCTCTATCTGTTGGGGTCATCTAAATGCACCAGGAAATAGCCACTTTCATCCAGTACCTGAAGTCCGAGCGGAATGCCTCGCCCCACACGCTGGAGGCGTACAGCCGCGACCTGGAGCAGTTTGCCGCCTTTGTCAAAGCTGAAATCGACCCATCCCTGACGATTCACGACCTTACCCACCTGCATATCCGCCGCTACCTTGCCGCCATCCACAAAGAGCTGTCCAAGAGCAGTGCCGGCCGGAAGCTGGCAGCAATCCGCTCGCTGTGCCGCTTTCTGCTGCGGCGCGGCATTATCGCCAAAAATCCGGCAGAGCTGGTCAGTACCCCGAAAAAAGAGAAAAAGCTCCCCTATCATCTTGACGTGGATGAGATTACCGCACTGGTGGAAGCTCCCAAAGAGCCGGATGATCTCTCGGCCCGGGACCGGGCGATCCTGGAGACCCTTTACTCAAGCGGTCTACGGGTGTCGGAGTTGACCGGTCTTAATGTCGGTGGTGTTGACCTGGCAAACGGGTCGGTGAAGGTAATGGGAAAGGGGGGTAAGGAACGGGTTGTGCCGCTGGGGAGCAAGGCACAGGCGGCACTGGCCGATTATCTGGAACTCAGGGGGGTGACCGGTCTGGAGGCGCCGCTCTTTATAAATCATCGCGGCGGCAGGCTGACCAGGCGGAGCGTGGGAAGGGTCGTGGAGCGTTACATGCGCTATCTCATTACCATGAAGCAGGTGTCGCCCCATACTCTGCGTCATACCTTCGCTACCCATCTGCTGGAAGGGGGCGCCGACCTGAGAGCCATCCAGGAGATGCTTGGCCACGCGTCACTGTCGACTACGCAAAAATATACCCATGTCAGTATTGACCGGCTGCTGGAAGTCTATGACAAGGCGCATCCCAAGGCCAAGGGGTAAAAGAAATTTTTTTGGAAAGTCGGGAACTGTTTGGCAAAATGGGATGACAAGGAATCTAGTACTGAAAGCTAGAAGGTCACGTCAACAGCATTCGTTGCCTCAAGACACATCACCTATCCTGTCATTTAAAAACATTCCCAGGATTGACAAATATCAAACAAGCAAGTATTCAAATGAATATCATTTTTCTCTTGTCTGCTAGCGACACAAATAGGTGCGGCAATTATTGCCTCCGTTCCAACGCCTCTATAGACGCAGGAGTGTCGGCTCAGGTCTGGTTTCGGGTTAATGAGCCAGTTGCAGATTAACCGGAGGACTACCCAATGTTGGCCATATTGTTAAATCAATAAGGCTTGTTACCAAGTTAAATAAACATGCCTAAGGATATCTTATGATCGATCGTGAATCGTTAAAGTCAATTAAGCCACTTTACGCGGCATACCTTATATACAAGTATCTGGTATTTCAATTCAAACTCGCAGTTGAAGGGATCTCTGACTGGAAAGACCGTCAGTCGCCTTCACATATAGCAGTTCCTCCCGCCAAACTTAGATATCGAGTACATGGTGATTTGGACAAGCAATCATTTCTTCGGATAGGAACAAATCTTGCGCAGAACATCCGCGATCTCTGTGCGAGTGTCGGGCGAGATATCTACTCTTTTGAATGTGTGTTGGATTTTGGTTGCGGTTCCGGCAGGGTTATTCGTAACTTTCAAGATGCTCCTGCATCATGTCAACTCTATGGCACTGATATCGATGCAGAACTGGTCAGTTGGTGTGACAAAAATTTGCCAGCTTTTCGCTTCAGTTTGAATGGCTATCAGCCTCCACTGCCTTTTGAAGACAATACATTTGATCTGATATACGCGATCTCTGTTTTTACTCACCTGGATGAGCAATTTCAGCATTCGTGGCTTCGTGAGCTGCAGCGTATTGCCAGGCCCGGTGCATTATTAATACTGACGGCGAATGGTGAGAACTGCATTAGCATGTTGCCCTCATCATATCATGGTCAGATTCGTAAAGATGGATTTATGTTTATAATTGGTGCGACTGGAAAGCTAAAGCTCGACAAGTTGCCAGACTTTTATCAGACGGCCTATCATACAAAGGAATACATTTATAGGACATGGTCGGCATATTTCGATGTTGTGGGTTATGTAGAGCGAGGTATAAACAACCACCAAGACGCAATACTTTTACGTAAGTCTTGATAGTTAACTCGCTTGACATTCATAGTCTGACTCAATCCATGCCACGGGAAAACCTCAGAAGGTCTGGAAGTAGAGACGTTGCAGTTAGAGACTGCTTGCCACAGCACCCATTCTGTGTCTATTAAACCACCATTGCTGAAAACAGCAATTATGTCATAATCAGCTCAGGAGTGCGCTTTATCTGACACGGACTGCCGTTTAAATGCAGAGGTGGATGATGCCCGAGGGGAGCCTGATCATTATGATGCTGTTACCGGTGCTGGCCGTGACGGCCGGCATGGGGGTCTACTGCCTGCGTCTGGCCAGGAAATACCGGCGCATTGAAGCGGATATGCAGTGTATTTATGAAGGTGTAGTGCACAAGATCGATATGATTATCTTTGACCGCAATGACTGGTTTCTCCGGAAGGTGCGTCTCCACACCAGCTCCTACCCCTATGTTGTAGAAGTACTTATTTCCGAAGTCAACACTCTCTGACAGCCACGCTGACTAGTCAATCCGCTGCCGGTAGGCGTTGAGCAGTCGCGCATCCTCGGCATAGGTGACCGGGTAGATGAACGGCACTGCTTGCGGCTGCATGTCGGCATCGACGTTGCTGAAGGTGAACAGGCAGGAGTTGGACAGCGCCTTGTCGCCGACTGTACGGCTGAAGCGCTCGATATCCGACTGCACGGTTATGGTCGTCTTGCCGGTATAAACCACCCTGGCAGTGAACTTCAGCTGGTCCCCCAGCAACACCGGCTGGTTGAAGTTGATCCGGTTGACCCGACAGGGGACCGGCCGGTCATGGGTAACCATTTCAGCTGCCAGTGCCGCCAGCTCGTAGGCCTTGCGGATCAGGTAGCCGCCGAAGATGGTCTTGGGGACATTCTCCTGTTCGGGATAGGCGCGGCAGGTGGACTCCAGTACCAGATCCCGGGCGCGCAGCCCGCAGAAACCTTCAGCTTCCTGCTCCTTGTGCAGTTTCTTCAGGAAAAGGTACTCGTCCAAAGAGGGCATCTCCTCTGCCTTGGCCAGCCCGTCACGATATGCCTGTCGGCGCTCCTCCGCCTTGCGGTAGCGCTTCAACTCAATTTCCTGCTCGTACTTCAGCGGCGGCAGCACCAGGCTCCTGGCTTCGCCGCTGTCGGCGGAACGGGCCACCATGGTGAAGTAGCAGGTGGCCAGGTGGCTGGAGCCGGCTCCCAGGCACTCCACCCGGATGCCGACCTCCATGGAGGATTTCCCCACATGGTTGAGCTGGGCGGAAAACACCAGGTCATGCCTGGTATCGGCAGGGTTGCGCACGACAATATTGTCAACTGCGGCCGTAACCACCCGGGCATCGGGGTAGAAACGGTGCACGTAGGCCAGGGCCGTGTTTTCCGCTACCTTATCCAGGGTCTCCAGCAGTTTGCCGAAACGGATGTTGCCGACCATGCTGCTGTCCCGCGCCAGAAAACGTCTGGCCATGTCAGGATTGGTCGAGAAGGGGAGGACGAATAGATATCTGGTGTCACGGGGGGTCAAAACTTCGCCGAAACTGTTATGCATTGTGGTGTCGCTCATTGTGGTTCTCCCTGATAATGTTGCCCCTGGCGGAGGCTGATCAGCCAGAGCCATACCGTTAAATTATAGCACAACTCCCCGGAGCAGAGACGCCGGAAATCAGTGCCCCTGCCGCAGCCGGTCAATGAAGGCGCCGATCTCCCCGTAAACCTGGTCGGCCCCCTCCCCCAGCAGTATGCCGTGACGCTTGGAGGCAAACGTCCGGTAGGTCTTGTCACTGCTCCCCAGATGCTCGAAAATGTGCGCCGTCCCCTGGGGATCGACCGTCGGGTCGCCATCGGACTGGAGCAACAGCGCCGGTATCCGCACTTCAGACAGCCGTTCTTCCAGGCTTTTCATGAAGCGCTCCAGCTCCCACATCCCCTGGATCGGCAGGCGCAGGTAGTTGATGTGGGGGTGCTCCGGCGAGATGTCGACAAACTCCTTTTTGTGGCCATGGAGATGGGCCAGATCCTTCACCCTGTTCCAGACTGTCAGCAGCGGCGCCATGCGGGCCGAACGACTGCACAGCCGCAAGGGGGGGCAGGCGGCAAACACCCCGGCCAGGCCGTCAATCCGTATGGCCGCATCCAGGGCCAGCCCGCCGCCGAAAGAGAAACCGCCGATTACGACCCGCTTGCAGAGGGCACTCATCAGGGCATAACCGCGATCCACCGAATCAACCCACTCCGCAGAACTGCGGCCGGCCAGGTCCTCTGGCGAGGTGCCGTGACCCCTGAGACGAACCAGATAGACCGACAAGCCTTTTGCGTGGAGGTAGGCCGCCAGCCCGGCCAGCTCCAGCGGCGCAGCCAGAAAGCCGTGGACCAGCACAACCCCCAGAT
>VEOV01000303.1 GCA_012026855.1 Geobacter sp. | reverse complement strand
TCTCCACGCCGACCCGCTTGGCAAGCAGCTTCACTGCCTCCGGGAAGGTCAGCCCTTCCATTTTCATCACAAAAGTGATGGCGTTGCCGCCAACCCCGCAGCCGAAGCAGTGGAAAATCCCCCTGCCGGGATTGACATTGAAGGATGGGGTCTTTTCCCCATGAAACGGACAGAGCCCCTGATAGTTGGCCCCTGATTTCCTGAGGCTGATATAGTCGGAGATGACCTCTACAATTCCGGCCCGTTCACGGACTTCCGCAATCTTCTCATCCGGAATTATCACAATTGTTATTCCTTTGCAGCGCCCGCACCCTTCACGGTAACCGGTTTCATCAGGTCGGGAATTCCGCCCCAGCCGGCAACAATCTCCTTGCCTGCATCAAGGAACGGAGCAGCGCTTTTTGAGCGGAGCATATAACCCTTGAACTTGTCCGGTACAGGCCTGCTTGTGCCTATATAAAGCACCATGCAGATTATGAAGGCCCCTTCGAGAAAGCCGAGCAGCACGCCGCCGATCCGGTTAACCCCGCCAAGCAGCATAACCTTGAACATCATGGTGAGGATATGCCCGAGGAGATAGAACAGCAGCCCTGTCAGGAGGAATATGAAGAGAAATGAGAGGATTGTTGCCAGATAGTGCGGCAGATGGATGAGATGGCGGCTGACGTCGGCAAGATAAAGGTGATATCTTATGGCTGCCCAACCGCCGAGCAGAAACCCGGCAAGAGAACATATCTGACGAACAAGCCCCCTGTTGAACCCCTTGTAAACGAATCCCGCCAATATCAGCCAGATTAGAATGTCAACAAGATTCATCAGCCCCCCGATATTTCAGCAGCATCGGCGCCTGTTCCATAAAGTAAAGTAGGGGCAATTACTTAAATTGCCCCTACTGTTCAGATTGACCTGCCAGCTGTTACGCAGTTACAAAGTGATCTAGTCGATCATCTTGCGCTGTTTCTTGAGAGCGCGCTTGCGAGCAGCGATGGCTTTTTTCTTCTTCTTGATACTCGGCTTCTCAAAGTGCTCACGCTTACGAACATCGGAAAGGATGCCTGCTTTTTCGCACTGTTTTTTGAACTTCTTGAGGGTAAGCTCAAACGGTTCAGTATCTTTTACCTTGATTCCCGGCATTAATATTCACCCCCCCTATTTTCAATTTCCAACCCAGGGTAGGCCGGCTTTTCACACAAAGGTTGTTAATAATAGGCAACCCTCAGCAATGTGTCAACAGTTTTATGAGACGTTGCGTGACTTTTTCTCTTCCAGACCTGACATACCGAACCGTTTTTGCAGCTCGGCAAGGACATCGTCAAGGGGGATATCGCTGTGCGCCAGCAGCACCAGGGTGTGATAGAAGAGGTCAGCGGTCTCGTAAACGATCTCGGCACGCACCCCGCCCTTGCCGGCAATAACCAGCTCGGTCGCCTCTTCCCCCAGTTTCTTGAGGATCTTGTCTGTCCCCTTCTGCAGGAGAGATGCGGTGTAGGAACTGTCGGAAGGATTGGCCTTCCGCTCCAGGATCACCTGTTCGAGTTTCTGCAAAACCATGTCGCGCTCGCTCATAATCTTACCGCAACCCCTTTATCCCGTAGATATTCCTTCGCTTCACGGACCGTATGCTGGCGGAAGTGGAAAATGGAGGCTGCCAGACAGGCGCTGGCGCCGGCAGCGGTGAAACCGTCGTAAAGATGCTCCAGAGTGCCGACGCCGCCGGAGGCGATCACCGGCACTGAGACCGCATCCACGATCGCCCGGGTCAGCGGGATATCATAGCCATCCTTGGTGCCGTCCCGGTCCATGCTGGTCAGGAGGATCTCACCGGCGCCGTAGGACTCCATCCGCACCGCCCACTCGACCGCATCGATGCCGGTCGGCTTGCGGCCGCCATGGGTGTAGACCTCCCAGCGCTGCTCACCCGGCACCTGGCGGGCATCAATGGCCACCACGGTACACTGGGAACCGAAGCGCTCGGCCGCCTCGCGGACAAAATCCGGATTGAAGACCGCTGCCGTATTGATGGACACCTTGTCAGCGCCGGCGTTGAGCATGCGGCGGATATCCTCCACCACCCTGATGCCGCCACCCACGGTCAGTGGCATGAAGACCCGTTCCGCGGTCTTTCTGACCACATCCACCATGGTATCGCGGCCATCGCTGGAGGCAGTTATATCCAGAAAGGTCAGTTCGTCAGCCCCTTCCAGATCGTAACGCTCGGCAATCTCCACCGGATCGCCGGCATCGCGCAGCTCCAGGAACTGCACCCCCTTGACCACCCGGCCGCCGGTAACATCAAGACAGGGGATGATCCGCTTGGTCAGCATCCCTTTGCTCCTCTTCTGGTCAGGGCAATGGCTTCCGCCAGGTTGAGAGCGCCGTTGTAGATCGCCTTGCCGGTAATCACCCCGCTGATGCCGCTTGCCTCGACCGCCATGAGATTTTCGATGTCTGCCAGCCTGGAAACGCCGCCGGAGGCAATCACCGGGATGGCGATGGCTTCAGCCAGCTTCCGGGTAGCCTCGATGTTCGGCCCCTGCATCATGCCGTCGCGACTGATATCGGTGTAAATGATGGCGCTGACGCCATAGCCTTCGAACTTCCTGGCCAGATCGACGGCCGTGATATCCGTGACTTCAGCCCACCCCTGTACCGCCACCAGACCGTTCTTGGCGTCAATTCCGACGACGATCCTGCCGGGGAATTTTGCACAGGCCTCTTTCACCAGCTCGGGATTACGCTGGGCAGCCGTGCCGATGATGACCCGGCTGATGCCGAGCGCCAGATAGGCCTCGATGGTGGCCATATCCCTGATGCCGCCGCCAAGCTGGGTCGGAATATCGATCGCCTTGACGATCGCCTCTATTGCCGCTCTGTTCCTCGGCTCGCCGGCAAAAGCTCCGTCGAGGTCGACAATGTGCAGCAGCTCGGCCCCCTGCTCGGCCCAGATTTTTGCCTGGGCGCCGGGGTTGTCGTTAAAAACAGTATCCTTATCCATCAGCCCCTGCTCCAGGCGGACACAGTTGCCATCTTTCAGATCAATTGCCGGTATGACGATCACTTCATCTCTCCAAAATTTTTCAGTATCTTCAGGCCGGTTTCCTGGGACTTCTCCGGGTGAAACTGGGTGGCAACGACATTGTCCTTCCAGAGAGCGGCGCAGAAGGTGAGTCCATACTCCGAGGTCGCCGCTACTGCAGCCCTGTCGTCGGGCATCTCGTAGTAGGAGTGGACAAAATAGACATTCACGCCATCGTCGATACCCTTGAAAATCGGCGCCGGTGTCTTGATGGCAAGCTGGTTCCACCCCATGTGTGGCACCTTGAGCCGCTCGCCGTTTACCACCATGTTGTCGGGAAAGCGGAGCACATGACCGGGGATGATATCCAGCCCCTTGGTCAAGCCGAACTCGGTACTGTCTGTCAAAAGCATCTGCATGCCGACGCAGATACCCAGAAACGGCCGGCCATCCTTGATAACCTTGAGAATCGGCTCGACAAAGCCCCCCTGCTCAAGATTGCGCATGCAGTCGCCAAAGGCGCCAACCCCAGGCAGAACAACCCGCTCCGCTTCCAGCACCACCTGCGGATCGGCTGTCACCACCGCCTCGTAACCGACCTTTTCAAAGCCTTTCTGTACGGAACGGAGATTCCCCATGCCGTAGTCGATAATCGCGATCATTACTTACAGCTTCCCTTTGGTGGACATGACCCCTTGAATGCGCGGGTCAAGCTGGGTCGCCATATCCAGCGCCCTGGCAGCCCCCTTGAAGCAGGCTTCAAGTATGTGGTGAACATTATCGCCGTACATCACATTGACATGGAGATTCATCCCCAGGTTGTTCACCAGCGCCTGGAAGAACTCCCGGGCCAGCTCATCATCGAAATCTCCGAGCTTTACCTTGGGCAGCCTGACGTTATACACCATGTAGGGCCTGCCGGAGAGGTCAAGGGCAATTGAGGCCAGCGTCTCGTCCATCGGCACGGTTGCCTGGCCGTAGCGGCGGATGCCGCTCTTGTCCCCCAGGGCCTCCTTGATGGCCAGGCCGAGGACGATGCCGATATCCTCCACAGTATGGTGATAATCGATGTCAATGTCGCCATGGGCCTCGACGTCCAGGTCGAACAGGCCGTGACGACTGAACAGGTCGAGCATGTGATCGAGAAATGGCACTGAGGTGCAGATCTTGCTGCTGCCGGTACCGTCCAGATCAATGGAGAGCCTGATGCGCGTCTCCTTGGTATTGCGTTCAATTGAAGCTGTCCTGGCCATCTGAACCCCCTTAGCCTATTTCCTTGAGTGCTGCCACTGTTGCTGCCATCTCTTCCTCGGTGCCGATGGAGATCCGCAAGCCGAAGGAGAGGAGCGGATCAGTAAAGTGCCGCACCAGAATCTTGCGGCTGTAAAGGCCGTCATAGACCCGCTTGCCATCCATATCCGGCGGGGAGGCAAAGACGAAATTGCCGCTGGACGGAATTACTGCGTAGCCGATAGTGCGCAACTGGTCGCAGAACCACTCGCGGGTCGCCACCACCCTGCGGCAGCTCTCCGCAAAATAGTCCTGATCCAGCAGCGCCGCGCCGCAGGCTGCCTGGGCAAGGCGATCAATGTTGTAGTGGTCGCGGATCTTGTCCAGCGCGGCAATCACCTCCGGCCGGGCAATGGCCAGTCCGAGGCGCATCCCGGCCAGGGCATAGCTCTTGGACAGGGTGCGGGTCACCACCACGTTGTCGTATTTTTTCACCAGCTCCAGGGACGTAAAGTCGCTGAAGTCCACATAGGCCTCGTCCACCACCAGCATGCCGCTGCAGCGCCGGGCAAGCCGTTCGATGTAGCCCAGGGAAAAGGCAAAGCCGAGCGGCGCATTAGGGGTCGTCAGGAAGAAGAGCTTGCCGTCGTACTGCTCCGGGAAGCCTTCAATCCAGAAGTCGTCGGACAGGGTAAAGGTGCGGACCTTAGCCCCCTGAACTTCGGCCAGGGTCGCATAGTAGGAGTAGGAAGGATGAACATAGCCCACCTCTTCACCTTCCCCCACAAAGGCGCGAATCAGGTTGTTGAGCAGTTCGTCCGAGCCGTTGGCCATAATGACCCAGGAAGGATCAAAGCCGTACAGCTGCCCGGCGATTTCCCGCAGTTTCTGACTGGAAGCGCTCGGATAGGTCCTCAGGGAAGCGCCGTCGTTCCCCAGCTCGGCAAGAATCGCCTCGCGTACCTTGGGAGACGGTGGATAGGGGTTTTCGTTGGTGTTGAGCTTGATCCAGGAAGCTATATCCGGCGGCTGGTAACCGGGGACATATCCGGCCATAGAGGCAATGTTTGGTCTGAGATTTATCATAACTATTGAGTAATATCATGCTTGTCGGTTCCACTCAAGCCTGAAACCGGAGTTTATCTCTGAAAAAAGGGCCCCCGCTGGCGGAGGCCCTGTCTTTTTCAGCTATGAATCAGATGCTGCTTATTTCTTTTTCGGCTTCACCGGCAGGTCATGCACATCCAGGTGGCAGGTGAGGCATTTAGGGAATTTGCCGATGATCCCCTCGGGGTGCGGCGTCGGGTGACACTCACGACACTGCGGAATGAACTTGTGCTTGTCGCGGTGACAGAAGGCACAGTTGACTTTGGCGTGTTTGCTTTCCGTTTTCTGCCACTTGGCAAAAACCTTGGTATGACAGGAGCCGCAGGTTACTGCCGGTGAATCCTTGGTATAGGTTACCTGCAACGGACTGTGGACAGAGTGACACTTGTTGCAGGTAGTCACTTCCTGGCCGGTGTGGTGCGGTTTGTGGCAGTTGAAGCAGGATGGTTTCAAACCGTGGGCCGTGTGGCATTTGCTGCAGGCCAGCTTGGTGTGCTTGCTCTTGAACTTCAGCAGCTGCTCCTGCGGGCCTGGGTGGCACTGGCTGCAGGAATTCATCAGGGTGGCGTTCATGGCCACCGCTTTCGGCGTATGGGGATTGGTGTGGCAGGTGGAGCAAGCGGTTATCTTGGCGCCATGGGGCTGATCATGGCAGGTGCCGCACTTGGGCATGACTGCGTCATAGTTGTTTTTTCTCGGGCTGTAGGCATGGATCACGCTGTGGCATTTCTGACAGTCAAAGCGGTGTTTTGCACCGTTATCCTTGATGTTGCCGAAGAGGCTCGGATGGCACTGGCCGCACTGGTTGGCAGTGAGCGGCTGGGGCGCCGTAGCGTAAAGCTCCGGTGCGGGCGGGATCTGCACCTTCATTTTACTACTGTTCTGGGCGGCGAAGGCTGCGCCGGCCATTACACCCATAACCAGCATCAGGATTGTGATAAGCTGCAATTTTGCTTTTTTCAAGATTTCTCTCCTCCGGGCAATAAAATTTTACAGTTGCCGCGAAGCATTTAATAATTCATTAGGACCGGTCATGTCAACCATGCTGATACAATTCACTGCCAAAAATTACTGCCGCACTACCTCTGCACCCGGTTTGACGTCACCCGTCTACTTTCTCAGCGCCGTATGCACCCCGTCCCAGCCATCAGTGGGCGGGTTGGCGATAAAGTCAGCGCAGCGCTGCTGGAAGAGCTTCGATGGCGGATCGTTGTACAGTGCAATCAGGTTGGCAAAAATCGCTTCCGCCTCGGCAAAGCGCCCTTTGCGAAAATGCTCCAGGGCCTCTTCATACGGGGCAAAAGCCGGGTTGGGCTGCAGGGAGACTTCGAAAAGTTCGGTTGCCCGGTCCTTCCCCTTGAGCCGTGCCGCATCGATGCGACGCATATGGTATTTGCCCGGCGGCAGAAGATCGCGAGTAGCGTCGCTGATCAGCAGCCTGGTACCGTAAAGTTTGTTGATACTCTCCAGCCGCGAGGCCAGGTTGACATTGTCGCCAATGGCAGTGTACTCCATCTTTTTGCCGGCAACACCAATGTTGCCGACGATCACCTCGCCGGTATTGATACCGATCCGCAGCGCCAGCGGAGCCTGCCCGGCATCCTGCCAGCGGCTGCGCAGCTCTTCCATCTTGGCCCGCATCCTCAGGGCGCAGTCCACCGCCAGCTCGGCATGGGTCTCGTGCGGCAGCGGCGCCCCCCAGTAATCCATGATGCCGTCACCGATGAATTTATCCAGGGTGCCTTCATGAGCCATGACCAGGTCAGTCATCTCGGCCAGGTACTCGTTGAGGATGCGCACGACCTCCTGCGGCGCCAGCTTCTCGCTGAAACCGGTGTAGTTCTCCACGTCGGAGAAAAGGATGCTGAGCACGCGGCCGTCCCCCCCCACTCTAGCCTGGCTGGGGTCCTGAATCAGCCGGTCGACCACATGCTTGGAGACATAGCTGGAGAACATATCCTTGACCTCCCGGGCCTTGCGGTCCAGCAGGGCGAAACGGAGGTAAACCGTGGTGAAGAAGGAAAGAGTCAGCGACAGCTCCGGATAAACCACACTGATCCACATCCCTTTCAGGAAAAACAGGTAGGCTACACCGAAATAGCCGAAAAACAGGGCGGCTATCGACGGCAATGACACTGCGTAGCGCAGGTACAAGGTGATCACTGCCGCCGCGGCACCAAGCAGAACAATGGCGAGCAGGTCGATCAGCATCTCGGCCACCCCCCGCTTCATGAAGGCGCCCCGCGTCAT
>VEOV01000269.1 GCA_012026855.1 Geobacter sp. | reverse complement strand
GGGGGTCGCTCCCCAGCGACGGCTGTCCAGGTACCACCAGAGAGCAGCCGGGTCGATACCGACAGTCTGCATCTTTTGCCGGAGCAGATCACTTCTTTCCTCCCGCTGGCTGCCGCCGATAATCTCTCCGACGCGCGGCACCAGCAGGTCCATGGCAGCAACCGTTCTGCCGTCGTCATTCTGCCTCATGTAGAACGCCTTGATATCCTTGGGGTAGTTGACGATGAACACCGGGCCGCCGACAACCTTCTCCGTCAGGTAACGCTCATGCTCGGACTGGAGGTCTACCCCCCAGGCGACCGGAAACTGAAACGATACCGGCGCCGCCTCAAGCCTGCGCACCGCCTCGGTATACTCCATCATGCTGAAATCGGTCTCCGCAACAGACCGCAACCGCTCCAGCAGCCCTTTCTCGATCTGGGCATCAAAGAACGCCATATCCTCGGAGCAGTTTTCCAGAGCATGGCGGCAGAGGTATCTGAAGAACTCTTCGGCCAGGGCCGCATCATCCATGAGATCGGCAAAGGCCATCTCCGGCTCGATCATCCAGAACTCGGCCGCATGGCGGGCGGTATTGGAGTTCTCCGCCCGGAAAGTCGGGCCGAAAGTGTAGATATCACCGAAAGCCTGGGCAAAAAGCTCCCCTTCCAGTTGACCGCTGACGGTCAGGCTGGTGGCCGTGGCGAAAAAGTCCTCGCCGAAATCAACCGCACCATCCTTGAGAGGCGGCTGCCGAGGATCGAGGGTGGTTACCCGGAACATCTCACCGGCCCCCTCGCAGTCGCTGGCGGTAATAATCGGCGTATGCACATAGAGGAAGCCCCGCTCGGCAAAAAAACGGTGCACTGCATGGGCAAGGGACGAGCGGAGCCGGAAAACAGCGCCAAAGGTATTGGTGCGGGGCCGCAGATGGGCAATGGTGCGGAGGTATTCGAAGCTGTGCCGTTTTTTCTGCAGCGGATAACTGTCATCGGCAATGCCGTAAACAACTATTTTTTCGGCCTTCATTTCGACGGCCTGGCCGGTCGCCGGTGACGGCACAAGTCGCCCCTCAACAGCAATGGCACTGCCGGTGCCAAGACGGCTTACCGCGTCAAAAGCGTCAATGCCGGACTCAACAACAACCTGCAGGCTGCTGACCGCTGAACCGTCATTAATGGCGATAAAGGCGATATCCTTGCCAACCCTGAGCGACCTGACCCACCCTTTGACGGTCAGAAGCGCGCCCATATTTTCCGATTTCAGTATTGCCGCAATGCGCTGGTTCCTGCTCAAAGGCATCCTCCTGTAAACGCAAATGTCCTCAGGGACACTGCCTGCGTTACGCAATCAATTATATTTAATTGGCAATGTTGTCAAATGATTAAGCTTTGGCCAGGATTAGGCAATTCGTCAGGAAGGGGCAATTATTCGGAATTGGTGTACACTTGTAAGCAAAGACTTCAGTGACCATGAAGTAGTTATCTGAAGGACTACAGGAGGCAAGCCATGCTGGTGCAAAAAATGATCGCAATTTTAGGCCGGCTGATATTCTACATGCTGCTGATTCCGCTTCTGGTAGGAGTCATCTACACCCTGTCCAACGATCAATGGCTGGCAGCGCTGATTCTCATGATTCTGTCTGCCCTGGTTCTCTACAAAGGGCTTATCCGGCTCAAAATCCCGGCAAATTCGCTGGTAGTCCGCGATGGCAAAGTGGTCTTCTTTATCCCCGAAAAGACGGTGCGTGACCGGTTCGACTTTGCATCGCGCGGACAGACCATTATCCAGATGCCCCACTTCGGCCTGCTTGACCGGCCGTATAAACTGGAAATCATCGTGCCCGACAGCACCGGGGGGCTGGGCTCCTGCCAACTGTCGCTCAACCTCGGCTACTCGTTGGAGCTGCCGGCGTTGCAGCGGGCCTATGACAACTTTGTCCTTTATCAGGACCAGCTGTCATTGGTGGTCAAGCGGCAACTGTTCAAAAGCTCTGCCGACATGCCGCTGCCGGCCCCCTTGCCAAACAATGAAGACGCCGCTGAATACCTGAAGCCGCTGGTTGCCGAACTGGACCTTGGTCTGGAAAATCTCGGTCTGAAAATCGAGACTGCCGCCTGCAAATTCACCTCAGGGCAGAGACTCGTCCGGTTTGTAGCAGTCGAACAGGAGATTGTGGAAAAATCGGTCTGACTTGTAGAATGGAGGCACAACAGAATCTACGCAGAAGTCTGCCAATAGCAGCCAGTGCACTGAAGAAAGGCATACCGGCTCTAGAGACCGGCTTGACCGGAACGCTTCTCTGGTCTATATTCGCCCCATGAAACTCCTGTCAGTCATAATGACACTGCTCATCGCCACCAGCGCCATTGCCGGCAATTCAGCCAGAAACTTCGGCGGGGTCGGTATCGACGGCGCCCCCTGGGCAGACGGCAGGATCGTCGTCAAGCAGCTTGTGGCCGGCGGCCCGGCGCACCTGGCCGGTATCAAGGCCGGCGATGTCATTACCCATATCGACGGCAAACCGACCGAAGGGAGCAACTTCAAGGAGATGGTGGAGCGGCTTCGTGGTCGGGCCGGAACACCCATCGAAATTGTCATCCGCAGACCCGGTTCAACCAAGCTGCTAAAGTTCATCCTCACCCGGCGCCAGCTGGTGATCCCCCCCAAGCAGTAGCACTGTTCCAGCGTAGCATTGTAACTACCCCCCGCTGCTCTTGGTAATCATGAACACCCCGATACAGATCAGCAGAGTCCCTGCCCAGCGAAGCGGCGAGACGATCTCCCCGAGCAGGTACTGGGAGAGGAACGCCACAATCACGTAGTTCAGCGCCTGCATCGGCAGCGCGACGGACAGGTCCTCCCAGGAAAGCACGGTTATCCAGAGCACAAAGAACACCGCCAACATGAATGTGCCTGAGAGAATCTTGGGCGAGGTGAATGCCTGACCTGCAACCGACAGCATGCTGCGCGCATTCATTGTCGAAATGTCGCCAAGTTCCTTCATCCCCTTGGACAGGAGCAGATCACCGACTGTGCCGGCGGTAACACCAAGTATCATTATCAAAAGGGTCTTAAACATCCTTTACCTCACCACGATAGTTGCACAACTTTATCCCCAGTTTTCTTAGCTTCTCTTTGACCCTGCCGCTGAGCAGGGCTGCTAGCTCCTCAGTCTGGAGATATCCCGGCAGCTGGGGATTATCGGCCTCTGCCGGGTGGAGATAGACTTCGGTCAGACCGGCTTGCAGACTGTCCAGCGCCTTCAGCAGATACTCTTCCGTAATCCGGCCCGAATTGAGCAGCCCTTTTACTTCGGTGGCAAAAGCGACCCGCCTGATTTTCAGCTCAGACCGGCAGCGGTCTGCCAGACGGCCGAAGATGAAGGCGTCAATAGCTTTCCCCATAAGCCGGTTCCGGGCAATCTGCAGTTCATTGCCGAGGCGCTCGCTGCTCAGCCTGAAGCTGCTGATATCGTATTTCGCCAGCAGCGGGCAGAGGATGTCGAACACCGTCGGGTGCATATGAATGTTCAGATGGCCGTCGATGTGGGAGAGGGGCAGGTCGGTGGCAATGAACTTCTCGATCTGCGCCTCGATCTCGCTGGCCAGCTGCCGGTGTAGCGGCTTGATGAAGAACATCCGCATACCGGCCAGCACCGGGTCGTTGGGGAAATTTCCCTCCCGGTCGGTGAGCGCCGGAAAACCGCCATGGTGAAGAGCGCTTTTCCCCTGCACCAGAGTCAGACGCAGGCCGATCTGCAGCCCTGGATTCTGCCGGGCCAGGTCAACAGCCTCGTCACAGGCCGCGCCGGTCACCATCAGCGAAGCGCTGGTCAGGACACCTTCCCGCCACCCCTTGATGACCGCCCGGTTGACGGCTGACGAAACACCGAAATCATCGGCGTTTATGATTACTCTCCGCTCGTTCATTGCTGAAGTGAATTATTACTTTTCAATGTTGAATGAAGCAAGAAGAATCACCATGTTCATTTGCCCTCATTAGCAATACTAATTATATTTCATTGACAAACACAGCCGCGGCGACAATAATGTTTCCCCATTACATTTCAAGGAGATAGCGCCATGAAGCGACTGTTTGCAGTACTGTTCCTGCTTTTTGCCTCAGCCGGCATTGCCTTTTCAGCGGGGGGCATCAAAAAAAAGAGGGTGCAGGAGTATGAGTACGGCAATGTAACCCTTAATGTCAACAGCTCAAAATCCGGGGTAAACCCGGTACTGTTCGAGCACTGGGTGCACCGTAAAACCTTCACCTGCAGGGTCTGCCACGTGGATCTCGGCTTTGCCATGAAAGCCAACGAAGGGAATATCCGTGCCGTCGACAACATGAAGGGGTACTACTGTGGCGCCTGCCACAACGGCAAGTCGGTTTTCAACGGCGAAATCCTCTTTGCGGCCTGCAGCGACAATTTTGCCAAAGAGGACATGAAGCGCTGCCTCCGCTGCCACAGCATCGACAAGTCCGGCAATGACAAGGACGCCCGGCGCGACCAGCGGGAAAAAGCCTACCGCGCCTTTGCCGAGAGGATGCCCAAGGAGCATGGCGGCAACGGCATCAACTGGGAACAGGCCGAAGCTTCCGGCGAGATCAAGCTGATCGATTATATTGAAGGACTCTCCACGAAACGCCCCCCAATGGGAATCCAGAAAGATTTTACCATCGGCGCCAAGGCTGAAGGGGTCCCGGAGATCATCTTCTCCCACAAGAAACACACCGTCTGGAACGGCTGCGAGCTCTGCCATCCGGACCTTTTTGTCGGCGTCAAGAAGGGGACGGAAAAATATTCCATGATCGATCTCTTTGCCGGCAAATACTGCGGCGCCTGCCACGGCAAGATCGCCTTCCCGCAGAACGACTGCCGCAGATGCCACACCAAGCAGG
>VEOV01000372.1 GCA_012026855.1 Geobacter sp. | reverse complement strand
GGTTTACGCTGACAACACCCACAAATGGCAGCAGCCTCTTTTACTGCAACTGTAATCCGGTTTAATGCAAGTAAAATTAAATAGTTATGTAACAAAATATTTGCATTGCCACCGCCTGATGTGTCACTATGCCGCGATAATCAGGTGGTATTCGGTCTGCCTCGATTATTCATCACATTTACCAAGGAGAGCTAAATGGCTGCAAAGTATGTCTATTTTTTCGGTAACGGCAAAGCTGAAGGCGATGCCAAGATGAAGAACCTCCTCGGCGGCAAAGGGGCAAACCTGGCTGAAATGACCAGTATCGGTCTCCCTGTCCCCCCTGGCTTTACAATCTCGACTGAAGTCTGCACATACTATTACGCCAATAACGAGACTTATCCGGCTACTCTTGATGGCGAGGTGCTGAGCCACCTGGCGGAAGTGGAAAAAATCATGGGACGCACCTTTGGCGATCCTGTCAACCCGCTGCTGGTATCGGTCCGCTCCGGTGCCAGGGCCTCCATGCCTGGCATGATGGATACCATCCTCAACCTCGGCCTGAACGATGTAACCGTCAAGGGCATCATTGCCCAGAGCGGTGACGAGCGCTTCGCCTATGACGCCTACCGCCGCTTCGTGCAGATGTACTCCGATGTCGTCATGGGAATGGACAAACATGTCCTGGAACACCTGCTGGAGCAGAAAAAAGAGGCGCGCGGCGCCCATCTGGATACCGACCTGACTGCAAGCGACTGGAAAGAACTGGTTGCCGAGTTCAAAGCGGCCATCAAGGAAGAGCTGGGCACCGAATTCCCGGAAGATCCCAAGGCCCAGCTCTGGGGTGCAATCGGGGCTGTCTTCGGTTCCTGGATGAACCAGCGGGCCATCACCTACCGCAAGTTGAACAACATCCCGGCAGAATGGGGCACAGCTGTCAATGTCCAGTCCATGGTCTTCGGCAACATGGGTAACGACTGCGCCACCGGCGTAGCCTTCACCCGCGACCCGTCCACCGGCGAGAATTACTTCTACGGCGAATACCTGGTCAATGCCCAGGGGGAAGACGTCGTTGCCGGCATTAGAACACCCCAGCCGATCAACCTTTTCCAGAAAAAGGACGGCGATCTGCCGGCCATGGAAGAGGTCCTGCCGGAGTGCTATACCCAGCTGGCCGCCATCAGGGATACCCTGGAAAAGCATTACAAGGACATGCAGGACATCGAGTTCACCATTGAAAAGGGCAAGCTCTTCATGCTGCAGACCCGTAACGGCAAGCGGACTGCCAAGGCTGCCATCAAGGTGGCCGTTGACATGGTGAAAGAGGGGCTGATCGACGAGAAGACAGCTGTACTGCGCGTCGCCCCGTCACAGCTTGATCAGCTATTGCACCCATCCCTCGACCCGAAAGCCAAGAAAGAGATCATTGCCAAAGGCCTGCCCGCCTCACCGGGTGCCGCTTCCGGCACAGTTGTCTTCACCGCCGACGAGGCTGAGGCAGCTGCCAAGACCGGCAACCGGGTCATCCTGGTCAGGATCGAAACCAGCCCGGAAGATATCCACGGCATGCACGCTGCCCAGGGGATTCTCACCGCCAGGGGGGGCATGACCTCCCATGCAGCGGTTGTTGCCAGGGGTATGGGCAAGTGCTGTGTTGCCGGCTGCGGCGACATCAAGGTTGACTATAAAAATGAAACCTTCACCGCCAGAAACGGCAAACTGGTCAAAAAAGGTGACATGATCACCCTGGACGGCTCCAGCGGCGAAGTCATGCTGGGTGAAGTCCCCACTGTCTCCCCGGAGATGACCGGCGATTTCGGCACCCTCATGGGCTGGGTGGATAGTTTCAGGAGACTCGGCGTCAGGACCAACGCCGACACCCCCCACGACTCGAAAGTGGCCCGTCAGTTCGGCGCCGAGGGAATCGGCCTCTGCCGCACCGAGCATATGTTCTTTGATGCCGACCGGATCGCCGCCGTGCGTGAGATGATCCTCTCTGAGGACCTGGAAGGCCGTCAAAAGGCACTCAACAAGATACTCCCCATGCAGAAAGGCGACTTCATCGGCATCTTCCGGGAGATGAAGGGCCTGCCGGTAACCATCCGCCTCCTCGACCCGCCGCTGCACGAGTTCCTCCCCCAGGAGGAGAAGGATATCGAGGCGCTGGCCAAGTCCATGAACGTGCCGGCGCAGCAGCTGCGCAACAAGATCGAATTCCTCCATGAATTCAACCCGATGCTCGGCCATCGTGGCTGCCGTCTTGGCCTTACCTTCCCCGAAATCTACGACATGCAGGTGCAGGCAATCATGGAGGCTGCCTGTGAACTGGTGAAGAATGAAGGCTTCACCATTATCCCGGAGATCATGATCCCGCTCATCGCCACCGTTTCCGAGCTGAAAGAGCTGCGCGCCAACGCTGTCAGGGTCTGCGATGAGGTCATTGCCCGTTACTGCGTAAAAGTCGAGTACCTCATCGGCACCATGATCGAGCTGCCACGGGCAGCGCTTACAGCCGACGAAATCGCCACTGAGGCCGACTTCTTTTCCTTCGGCACCAACGACCTTACCCAGACAACTTTCGGCCTGTCACGGGACGATGCCGGCAAATTCCTCCCCTTCTATGTGGAGGCCAACCTGCTGCCGGAAGACCCGTTCGTCAGCCTGGATCAGAACGGCGTCGGCAAACTGGTAAAAATGGCCTGCGAACTTGGGCGCGGCACCAAAACCAAAATCAAGCTCGGCATCTGCGGCGAGCACGGCGGCGATCCCGAGTCGGTCATCTTCTGCCACAATACCGGTCTGGACTATGTCTCCTGCTCCCCCTTCCGGGTACCTATCGCCCGCCTGGCAGCAGCCCATGCAGCCCTGGGTGGAGCAACCGACACCACCAAATAGTTAGCAAAGATACTGCCACGACAAAGGGGCTGCCAATCGGCAGCCCCTTTTATTTTTGGGAAAACAATTTGCTCCTGCTATATAACATCACTAAGTTGAATTCACCATAATTAGCCGAAATTATTACCGAACCAATCTCTTATCGCCTGCGGCTGCAGCATTAATTAACATTCTTTGATTTGCATTTTATGAGTTTTCGACATAATCTCAAGTTGCCCGTGAGCAGATCCAATACCCTGATGAGGTTGATATGCGTGAAAAAGTGCTATTTGTCGATGACAGCAAAAAAACGATCAGAATGATCCGCGAGATGTTTGCCGATGAGAACATTTCCCTTTATTTCGCCTTTAACGTCAAAGATGCGCTGCAGATAATACGTGAGCACGAAATTGCCCTGGTGGTCTCTGACAATATCATGCCCGGCATGAGTGGAGTCAATTTCCTGTCACTGCTGAAAAGCATATCTCCAGACACGGTGAAAATTCTCATGTCCGCCTTTGCCAACCTGGACAGCGCTCTTGAAGCCATTAATACCAGTGAAGTCTACCGCTTCGTGCTGAAGCCTTTTAAAGAAGAGGATATGATCTTTGCTGTCAATGAGGGGTTGCGGCGTTACCAGGTAAATCTGGATTTACGCAAAGAAAATGAAGATGTGCTCCTCTCTCTTGCCCAGACAATCGAACTGAAAGACCCATCTACAAGAGGGCACTGCGACCGGGTCGCCCTTCATGCCACCCGGATTGCACGGGAACTTGGACTGCCGCACAATGTCAACAGGGAGATCAAGTACGGTAGTTGGCTACACGACTGCGGCAAAATCGGCATTGCCGAGAATATTCTTAACGGTAATCGCTCGCTCACCGAGGAAGAGTTTACCCATATCAAGCAGCACTCTGAATGGGGTGCCGATGTGGCAAATCGAGCCAATCTGACCCAGATCGTCCGCAACATTGTCCGTCACCATCACGAGAAATTCGACGGCACAGGTTATCCTGACGGGTTAAGGGAAAACCAGATTCCTTTGGAAGCACGAATCGTATCCGTAGCTGATGTTTTTGATGCCCTTGTGACCGACCGACCGTACCGTAAAGGGCACTCGGAGGAGGGGGCTTTCCATATTATGAAGCAGATGCGCGGCAAGGAACTGGATCCGGCCATAGTCGATCTGTTTTTCCTTTGCCAGACTCAAAACACGGAAGTTCTCCATCACAACAACAATCCTCAAACAGTACATTCTTTATTACACGCAACAGGCTGAGCACTGCCCCCAGAGCAAATAATTATGATACAATGAAACGGCTGAGAGGTATCTCGGCCTTTTCATTTTAACCACTTCTGATTGATTGGAGCTACCATGAAAATAGCCGTACTTGGAATGGGAATCATCGGCACTGCCTGGTCCAGGAACCTGTTGGCCGATGGGCATGAGGTGCGCTGCTGGAACCGGACCCCAAAAGTGCTGCCAGGCTTCTGCCCGGATATTCTGACAGCAGTTGACGGCGCTGAGGCCATCTTCATCCTGGTGTCCGATCCACTGGCGGTGCAGACAGTAATTGAGCTGATCACCCCTGCCCTGGCAGCCGGCACTCTGGTGATCCAGTCAAGCACCATTTCCGCCCGCTGGACCAAAGTATTCGCCGCCCGGGTGGCGGCAACCGGGGCACGTTTTCTGGAGGCCCCCTTTACCGGCAGCAAGCTTGCAGCCGAGCAGCGTCAAACCGTCTACTACTTGGGTGGAGATGAGGATATTGTGGCGTTGGCCCGGCCAATCCTTGAGCCGATTGCCAGCGCCATCCTCCATATCGGCCCGCTTGGCTCTGCCTCAACCCTCAAGCTGGCCATGAACCTGAACATTGCCGGTGTTGCCCAGAGCCTGTGCGAAAGCCTGACCCTGTGCCGGGCTGCAGACATCAGCGATGACACCTATTTCGCAGCTCTGGCACGCAACATATCCCGTTCCGGCCTGGCCGATCTGAAAGAGCCCAAGCTGCGCAGTCATGACTACGCGCCCCAGTTCTCCCTGAAACATATGGCCAAGGACCTGCGGCTGGCCCTGGAAACCGCTGCCGAGTGCGGAGTGCCGCTGGCACAGACCGGCACGTTGAAAAACATCTATGC
>VEOV01000176.1 GCA_012026855.1 Geobacter sp. | reverse complement strand
GCTCCGGCCCGTTTCAGCTTGAGCTCCGACCCCTCCTCGCCTGACCTGGCAAGAATGTACAGGTCCGGGTTCAGCCCCCTGGCGGTCAGGACGATGTAGACATTTTCCGTATCGGAAGTGACCACCGATATCAGCCCCTTGGCCCGCTTGATGCCGGCCCGCAACAGGGTCTCATCTTCGGTGGCATCCCCCCGCAGGTGCAGGTATTCCTCGTGGTGCAGCTTTTCATGGGCTTCCGGATGTTTCTCCAGGACAAGAAAAGGGATAGGCTTGGCAGCGAACTCCTTGCAGATCAGCTGGCCGATCCGGCCGAAACCGCAGATGATGTAATGATCCTTGAGAGAATCTATCTTCTTCTCCACTTTCTTCCTCCCGATAATCCGCTGAATCTGCCCCTCGAACATGATCTGGGCGAGGCTGCCGACTATGTAGCCGAGAACGCTGACACCGATAATAATCAGGAACATGGTGAACAACTTGCCGGCATCGGACAGGTCGTGCACCTCCTTGAAGCCCACGGTGCCAAGGGTGATGACGGTCATGTAGAGTGCGTCAAGGGGGCGCCAACCTTCGATCGTCATGTAGCCGCCGGCGCCGGTGGTGACCAGGGCCAGGAGCACGGCGACAGAGATTTTGAGGTGACGGATTGGATCCATGGACAACTCCCGGCAGACCATTGACAAGCGGAGACAGATTACATGCCGAAGCGGCAAAATTCAAGCATTGAGCAGAAAATAGCGTTAAATATTAGGCGGACTTCTCATTATAGAACGGAGTTAGTTTCTTGCTCTTGACATTTATTGTATACTGTATACAATGAAACATCACCAATTCGGAGCCGCCTGATGAAGAGATCCATAGAGAAACATCTGACTTTACGCGAGAAAATACTGGAGACCATCCGTGACGCCATTGCCACAGGGGTGCTCAAGCCGGGTGAAAAAGTTGCCGAGCCGGAGCTTGCAGAGCGCTTCGGCATCAGCCGTACCCCCATCAGGGAGGCATTTCGTCAACTTGAGTCGGAAGGCTATCTGACTGTAATCCCGAGGAAAGGGGCGGTCGTGGTCTCCTTCTCTTCCAAAGAGGTTGAGGAGTTTTATGCCATCAAGAGCATTCTTGAAGGCTATGCTGCTCACCGGGCCTGCCAGAAACTTACCGATAAAGAGATTTCCCGCCTGGAAGCGATCAATGACAAGCTGCGGCAGCTGGCTGAAGAGGGTGATATCAAGCATTTCTTCAAGATTCATAATGACTTCCACGAGCTGTTCCGCAAGGCGGCCGACAACGAGAAGCTGGACGAGATGATCAGCGGTCTGGTGAGCAAATTCCAGCGGCTCCGCTATGAATCCCTGTCAAAGCCGGGCCGTATGGAAATATCTGTCCAGGAGCACAACAAGATTATCGAAGCTTTCCGTGCCCGCAATGCCGACCTGGCTGAGCAGCTGGTCCGGAAAAACGCCGAGTACGGCGGCAAGGTGCTCATGAACGGGGGGGAGTTTGTCCGCCCCATGAACAGTATGGAGAAAATGGCGGCTGCCCAGGTTGATATCTGACCGGCATGACGGCATTCTCGCAAATACCGAAAGTTGACAAGCTTCTGGCAGAACCGGCCTTTCAGCTTTTGCAGCAGACTTATCCCTACCCGTTACTCCTCAAGACCCTGAGGGATACCCTCGACACTGTCCGCACCGACCTCAGGGCCGGGCATTTCCAGCAGGACTCAATCTCCTCAGAATTTATCCTTGCAGCCGTTACTGCCGGGCTGGAGCGTGCCACAGCTCCATCCCTGCGCCGGGTCATCAATGCAACCGGCACCATAATCCATACAAATCTTGGCCGTTCGCCGCTGCCGGCAAAAATAGCCCGGCACTTGGCTGATATTGCCAGCCATTACTGTAATCTGGAGCTTGATACCGGCAGCGGTGAGCGGGGTGACCGTCACCTGCATGTCGAGCCGCTGATCTGTGAACTTACTGGCGCCGAGGCTGCCCTGGTGGTCAACAATAACGCGGCTGCCCTGCTGCTGGCACTGACAGGGCTGTCCAGGGGGAAAGAGGTCATTGTCTCCCGGGGTGAGCTGGTGGAGATTGGCGGCTCCTTCCGAATTCCCGAAATCATGGAGCAGAGCGGCGCCAGGTTGCGGGAGGTTGGCACCACCAACCGGACCCACCTGAAGGATTACCAGCAAGGGGTAACTGCCGAGACGGCGCTGCTGCTTAAAGTCAGCTGCAGCAATTTTGCCATGGTCGGCTTCACTGCTGAAGTGGGGGTTGCTGAACTGGCCAAGCTGGGTGTGGCAACCGGGCTGCCGCTGCCCCTGTATGCCGGCGGGCAGGTAGCTGGCCCGAGCAGCCCTGGCAGCGGCGGTGGAGGCGGCGAGGGAATCACCATCAGCGTGGCGCGTGAAAACTTCCCCGATACCGCCT
>VEOV01000326.1 GCA_012026855.1 Geobacter sp. | reverse complement strand
GCACGACCTGAAGCGCCTGCTCGCCTACCACAGCGTGGAGAACATCGGCATCATCGCCATGGGGGTGGGGCTGGCGCTGCTCGGCCGCAGCCGCGGCGAGCCGGCCCTGGTCCTCCTGGGCTTCGCGGGCGGCACCCTGCACGTCCTGAACCACGCGCTCTTCAAGTCGCTGCTCTTCCTCGGCGCCGGCTCGGTCATCCATGCCTGCGGCACCCGGGAAATAGACCGGATGGGGGGACTGATCAAGAAGATGCCATTCACAGCGGTTTTCTTTCTCATCGGCGCTGTGGCCATCTGCGGGCTCCCCCCCCTGAACGGCTTTGTAAGTGAGTGGCTCATCTACCTCGGACTTTTCCGCGGCATTCTGGACGCCGACACCCTTAACGACCCGTTCTGCGCCCTGGCAGTAGCCTCTCTTGCCCTGATCGGCGGCCTGGCGCTGGCCTGTTTTGTCAAGCTCTTCGGCGTGGCATTTCTCGGCTCACCCCTCAGTGACCATCACGTCGCCCACCACGAAGCGGGTGGTTTCATGCTGGCCCCCATGGCCCTGCTTGCCACTCTCTGTGCAGTCATCGGCACCCTCCCCATAGCTGTCTCGCCACTGCTGGAAAGGGTCAGCATCTCCCTCTACCCGGCCATCAGACTTGCCGGAGTACGAATATCGGATCATGCCAGCCTGGGGACACTATCCTTGACCGCCGTCCTGCTGCTGCTTGCCGCCGGCATATGCGGCTACATCTACCTGCGCCGTCTGAAAACGCTCCCCGTGGCTACAGCGGACACCTGGGGCTGCGGCTACCTTGCCCCCACGCCGAGAATGCAGTACACCTCTTCCTCCTTTGCGGCGGTCATAGTTTCGCTGTTCAGCGGCATCCTCAGGCCCCATGGCAAGAAGCCGGTTGTCAGCGGACTCTTCCCCAAGGGAACCTCCTTAAGGAGCCACATCCCGGAAACCCTGCTGGAAGGGGTCTACCTGCCGCTCTTTGACAGCGCCAACAGCCGTCTGTCGGCAGTCCGCAAGCTGCAGCACGGCAAGCTGCACCTCTACATCCTCTACATCGTGGTAACACTGGTGGCGCTCCTCACCTGGAGCCACTTCAGAGGGAGGGGCTGAGATGACGGCAGTCAACACCATCATCCATCTGCTCTTGGCGATCACCCTGCCCCCCTTGCTCCTGGGGGTCATCAACCGGACCAAGGCGGTGTTTGCCGGCCGCTGCGGCGCCCCGCTGCTGCAGCCCTATTACGACATCATCCGGCTCTGGCGGAAAGGCTCGGTCTTCAGCCCGGTAACATCATGGATTTTCAAGGCAGCCCCGGTAATCACCATGGCAACTACCGCTGTTGCCGCCCTGCTTATGCCGTTGGGCAACCATCCCGCCCCCCTTGCCTTCAACGGCGACATGCTCCTCTTTGCCTACCTGTTCGCCCTTTCCCGTTTTTTCACCGTGGCAGCTGCCCTTGATACCGGCTCATGCTTCGAAGGGTTGGGAGGGCCCCGTGAAGCAGCCTACTCCTGCCTGGCAGAACCGGCCCTGTTCTTCTCGTTTATCGTGCTGGCCAGGATAAGCAGCTCATTTTCCCTCAGCGGCATGCTGAACGACTTCCCTCTGACCGTCTGGTTCGGCTCCGGCGCCGCCCTGCTCCTGATGGTGGGGGCGCTGTTCATCATCCTGCTGGCCGAGAACTGCCGGATTCCGTTTGACGACCCCAATACCCACCTGGAACTCACCATGGTGCACGAGGTCATGGTCCTTGACCACAGCGGCGCCGGCTTTGCCGCCATCATGTACGCCGCAGCTCTGAAACTCTTTCTGCTCGGCTCACTTTTTGTGCACATCACTGTACCGTTCCGCTCCGGCAATTTTCTCCTCGACTGGCTGGCCTTTGTCGCCGCCATGCTGCTGCTGGCCGTGGTAATCGGCATGGTGGAGTCGACCATGGCAAGGCTGAAGCTCACCCGCATCCCGCAGCTGCTGATCGCCGCCAGCATCCTGGCCGCCTTTGCCATGCTGCTGGTTTTGAGGCAACCGTCATGAACAGTTTTGTCGACCAGCTGCTTGTCCTGGTATTCCTCATGAACTTCATCGTCCTGGGAACAAGCAGGATAAACATCGCCATCAAGGTAGTCGCCATGCAGGGGATGGCACTGGGACTGGTTCCGGCCCTGCTCCACCAGTTCACCCTGCACCTGGGGCTGATCTCTGCCGGCATGATTGCGGTCAAGGGGTTTATCATCCCCTGGCTGCTGGGCCGGGCGATCCAGTCGGTGGGGATCAAGCGTGAGGACCAGCCATTTCTCGGCTATGTGCCGATAATGCTGATCGGCGCCGTGGCAACTGCCTTCGCCTTCAGTTTCGCCGAGCAGCTCCCCCTGGCGCCGCAGCACAAGGGGCTGCTCTTTGTGCCGGCCGCGATTGCCACTCTCATGACCGGTTGCCTGATGCTGGTAAGCAGGAAAAAAGCCATCTCCCAGGTGACCGGCTACCTGATTATGGAAAACGGCATCTTCATCTTCGGCCTGCTGCTGACCGAGGCAATGCCGGTGATGGTCGAGGCCGGGGCGCTGCTGGACCTGCTCGTGGGGATATTTGTCATGGGAATCATCATCAACCAGATCAGCAAGGAGTTCTCGTCCATCGACACCTCCCGGCTGACCACCTTGAAAGAGTGACATGATAAGCCTGCTGATCTTCATACCCGTTCTCGGGGCAGTGGCAGCCTGGCTGCTGCGGGACAACGGTCAAAGGCCGCTGATTCTGCCGGTCATCGCCACACTGCATCTGATCATCACCCTGATGCTGCTGGTGACAACTCCGCCGGCCGCACTGAACGGCTGGATACTCCTTGATCCGCTGGGCAAGCTGGTACTGCTCGGGGTGAGCATTCTCTTCCTCTGCCTGGCAGTCTACTCCATCGGCTACCTTGCATACCGCAAAGAGCGGAGCAACCGGGTGCTCTGCATGGGGCTGCTGCTCTGCCTCGGCGCCATGTCCCTGGTCTGTGTTGCCCAGCACCTGGGGCTGCTCTGGGTAGCCATCGAGACGACAACGCTGACCATGGCGCCGCTGGTCTACTTCAACCGTAACGCCCGCTCCATTGAAGCCACCTGGAAGTACATGATGATCTGCTCAGTGGGGATTGCCCTGGCGCTCCTCGGGCTCTACTTCCTCGCCTACGCCACTGTGGTCGCCCGGCTGGAGCCGACCCTGCTGCTGCAGCCGCTGGTGGCGTCAGCAAAAGCCCTCTCCCCGGCCTGGCTCAATGGCGCATTCATCTTCCTGCTGGTCGGTTTCGGCACCAAGATCGGCCTGGCCCCGCTCCACACCTGGAAGCCGGACGCCTATGGCGAAGCACCCGGCCTGGTTGGCGCCCTGCTGGCAGGCGGGCTGGTAAACTGCGGTTTTCTCGGCAGCTGCCGGATCTACCAGATCTGCTCGGCAGCCGGCAGCGCCGGTTTCTGCAACGCTGCCCTGATGGCCCTCGGCATCATCTCCATGATCTTCGCAGCGGTATTCGTGCTGAAGCAGGCTGATTTCAAAAGGTTGCTGGCCTACTCCAGTGTGGAGCATGTCGGCTTCATGGTCATCGGCCTCGGCTTTGGCAAAGGGGCCATCTACGGCACCCTCTTCCACCTGTTCAATAACGGTCTGACCAAGGGAGTGCTGTTCCTCACCGCCGCCAACATCCACCGTTCCTACAACAGCAAGCGGGCCGAGAATGTGCGTGGGGTCATCGACCGGCTCCCCTGGTCAGGCTGGCTCTTCATGGCATCACTCTTTGCCATCACCGGCTCGCCGCCATTTGCCCCTTTCCTGAGTGAATTCATGATTCTGGAAAACATCTTTACCGGCGGCAGCATCTCCCTCGGCTTCGTCATTATCACCCTGTTTGCCGTGATCTTTATCGGCATGGCCTCCACCATCCTGCCGATCCTCACCGGCAGGGCAGGCGCAGACAACCAAGACAGCGGCTACCGCGACGGTCTCCTGACCGTTGGCCCGCCAGTGGCCATGCTGATCCTGATGACCATCCTCGGATTCTGGATACCGGAGCCGCTCCGGCAGATACTCGCCGACGCCACCCGTCTGTTGACGGCTGCCGGAGGCGCCCCATGAGCAGCCTCCTTAAGACATTCGTTAACGGCGCAGCAGTCCCCCTCGGCGAAATCCCTGACTACCCGCTGAACGATTTTCTCCAGGGGATGATCGATGAGTCCGGTCGCGGCTGGCGGGTACTCAGCTATTTCAGCGTCAGGGAACAGGAGACTCTGCTGCTCTTTGCCATCATGGGGTCGGAAACAAAGCAGCTGATCGGCGCCATGCAGAGCCGCCTGACCGGCGCTCTCCCCTCCATCAGCCGCTATCTGCCCCAGGTGCACCTCTTTGAACGGGAAATTGCCGAGAATTACGGTGTTACGGTCGAAGATCACCCCTGGTTCAAGCCGGTGCGCTACATCCGTCCGAGAAGCGGCTCTGCCGATGCCTGGGGGCGAGCTGCCGACGAGCCGATCCTCCCCTGCGTAACCGATTTTTACCGGGTCAATGGCGAAGAGATCCATGAGGTAGCGGTCGGCCCGGTCCATGCCGGCATCATCGAACCGGGGCACTTTCGCTTCCAGTGCCATGGCGAGATTGTTTTCCACCTGGAGATCGCCCTCGGCTACCAGCACCGGGGTATCGAGGAACTGGTCACCGGCGGCAATCCAGCGGCAGCCATGCACCGCATGGAGACCATCGCCGGCGACACCACCATCGGCCATGGCCAGGCTTACTGCATGGCGCTGGAGGGGCTTGGCGGCACAGCTGCCAGCAGCCGCGGCAACTCGCTGCGCGCCATTGCCCTTGAACTGGAGCGGCTTGCCAACCACACCGGCGACCTGGGGGCACTGGCCGGCGATGTTGGCTATCTGCCGACCATGTCTTACTGCGGCAGGATCAGGGGGGACTTCCTCAACATGACCGCGGTCATTTGCGGCAGCCGTTTCGGCCGGGGGATCGTCCGCCCGGGAGGGACCGCTTTCGACCTGCAGCCGAAGCAGATTGCCGAGCTGCAGCGCAGGCTTGACGCTGCCGCCTCTGACCTGAAAAACGCCGTGGAGCTGCTCTGGCAATCCTCCTCAGTCATTGCAAGATGCGATGGGCCCGGCAGCGTAACCCCGGAAGACGCCACCGAGCTCGGCCTGGTCGGCGTAGCAGCCAGAGCATCCGGGCTGCAGCGCGATGTCAGGAGCGGCTTCCCGTTCGGCGCCTACCAGAAAACGCCCTGGCAGCCGCAGACGGACAGCCATGGCGATGTCTATGCCCGGGCCATGGTGCGCTGGCTTGAGGCGCAGCAGTCCATTGACTTCATCGCAGCAGAACTGGACCGGCTGCCCGCCGGGAACTGCCTCACACCAGTGGCTCAGCCGCGCCCGGAAATGCTTGCCGTGGCCCTGATCGAGGGGTGGCGCGGCGAAATCTGCCACACCGTGATCACCGACAGCACCGGAAATTTGACCGCCTGCAAGATCGTCGACCCCTCCTTTCACAACTGGACTGGTCTGGCGCTGGCACTGCGAGGAGAGCAGATTTCCGACTTTCCGTTGTGCAACAAGAGTTTCAACCTGTCCTACTGCGGGTTTGACCTTTAAGGGGCTGCCATGCTGAAAACCATTCTCGCCAGAATCAAGCAGCAGCACCGGACCATGGGCTACCCGGCCGAGCCGGCAGTGCTGCCCGAGCTTCTTCAGGGCTACCCGCTGCTGCAGCCGGAGAAGTGCCCGGCAGACTGCCGGCTCTGCGCCGCCGCCTGCCCTTACGGCGCCATCGAAACTGACAACGGGCTTGCGCTGGACCTGGGGCGGTGCATCTTCTGCCGGGAGTGTGTCCTTGCCTGTCCCCGGGGCGCCATCAGCTTCTCCACCGATCACTGCCTGGCAGCCAACGGCCGCAATGACCTTACCGTAACGGCAACCGATGACCACCATCTGGCGAAAGCGTTGTCGGAGCAGCTGGTGAAACTCCTCGGCCGGTCGCTGAAGCTGCGTGAGGTTTCTGCCGGGGGGTGCAATGCCTGTGAGGCCGACACTAACGTACTGAACACAGTCGGTTTCGACCTTGGCCGCTTCGGCATCCAGTTCGTCGCCTCACCCCGCCATGCGGACGGTATCTTCATCACCGGCCCGGTAAGCGCCAACATGAAGGAAGCGCTGCTCAAAACCTGGGAGGCGATCCCCGAACCGAAAATTGCCATTGCCTGCGGTGCCTGCGCCATCGGCGGCGGCCCGTTCCGCGGCAGTCCGCAGGTCAATGACGGCGTCAACGACCTCATCCCCATCGATCTCTACAT
>VEOV01000150.1 GCA_012026855.1 Geobacter sp. | reverse complement strand
GCTTCAAAGTCTTTGCGGACGTGGCTGCTTCCGGCGGTATGATCAAGGGTCTGAATGCCAAGGGGTGTGCCGGTTTCTCCAGGAAAGAGATCGATGATCTCACTGAATTTGCCAAGATTTACGGTGCCAAGGGGCTTGCCTATGTCAAGATTGAGGGTGGCGAGTGGCACTCTCCCATTGCCAAATTCTTTACCAAGGAAGAAATTGCCACGATGAACGGCATTTTTGACGCTCAGGAAGGCGACCTGCTGCTGTTCGTGGCCGATAAAGCCAAAGTGGTCAACGACTCGCTCGGCAAACTCAGGAACCATCTGGCAAAACTGCTTGGTCTGGTTGACCGGAATGTCTTTAATTTCGTCTGGATAACCGACTTCCCGCTGCTTGAATGGGATGAGGAGGATAAGCGCTGGGCAGCCGTCCATCACCCTTTCACCGCTCCCATGGATGAAGATATCGATTATGTCGAGTCAGATCCGGGGCGTTGCCGGGCAAAGGCTTACGACCTCGTACTTAACGGCAACGAAATCGGCGGCGGCTCAATCAGGATTCATCAGGAGGTTGTCCAGTCCCTGATGTTCAAGATGCTTGGCCACACCGAAGAAGACAAGCGGGCTAAATTCGGCTTCCTCCTGGATGCTCTGGAATACGGTACACCTCCCCATGGCGGCATTGCATTCGGTCTCGACAGGCTGGTAATGCTCCTGACCGGGAGCGATTCCATTCGTGATGTCATTGCCTTTCCCAAGACGCAGAAGGGTACCTGTCTCATGTCAGAGGCTCCATCACTGGTTGATGACAAGCAGCTGCGGGAGCTGGGGATCAAGACAGTTACCAAATAGGTGCCTATTGAAGCACTCGCGGCAAATATGCGCCGGACTGCTGGTTGCTCTGCTTTTGTCCGGTTGTCAGACGGCAACTCCCAGATTCAGGGATGCGTCGCAGCTTGTTTTGCAGAATCTGGATAATAAAACCTTGCAGACCATGTTTCCGGTTGAGTATGAGGATTTGCAGAAAACATTTGTCCTTGGCGAAATAGAGCTGGCTCGCGGCGAGATCGGCAGTGCTGATGGCTACTACGCCCTGGTGCCGGTAAAGGCAGATATTCTCGAAAAGCTCTATCTGGCTGAACTGAAAAAACGGGAGGAGGCGCAGCGCCTCCTCCTTGAACAAAAGCAGCAGGCCGAGCGGGAGCTGGAAGCGCAGCGGATCGCCCTGGAAAAGGCAAAGGCCGCAGAGCAGGCCCGACTCCTGGAGTTGCAAAAGCAGGCAGAAGCTGAGAGGGCAGAGGCCAAGCGCAAGGCAGAGCGCGCCAAGCAGGAGAAGGAGATTCAGCTTGTTTCGCGCCATACTGTCAAACGTGGCGAGACCCTTCCCCAGATAGCCGCCCAGCAGGAAGTTTATGGTGATGCTTCTCTCTGGCCGTTAATCTATAAAGCCAACCGTGACCAGATCAGCAACCCGGCTGTGCTCTGGCCTGGCCAGGTGCTGAAAATCCCCCGGAATGTCGATCGTGGCGACCTGCTCGATGCCCGCAAGTTCTCGTCTGAAAAGGCCCTTCGCTAATTAAGACATTTATCATAATCTATTTCTGTAGTTGAGCCAATCTCCCCCCCATTTCCCCTTGACACTCAAAATCGTTTTGTATACTGTATACAAACTTTTTCCTTCCATTAATCAAAATAAATCCGTTTTAGTTTTAGTAAATTACAGGATCCCTTTACGTAATCTTCCGGGAATACTGGCATTAAAAATCAAGGAGATAATATGACAACACAAGCATCAAAGATTATCTGGTCCAAAATTGATGAAGCACCCGCACTGGCAACATACTCTTTGCTCCCGATTGTCAATGCATTCACGAAAGCAGCCGGTGTAGTCGTTGAAACAAGAGACATCTCTGTTGCTGGAAGAATTATCGCCAATTTCCCTGATTATTTGACTGAAAGTCAGCGGATGCCTGATTACCTGGCAGAACTGGGTGAATTGACCCAGAAGCCGGAAGCCAATATCATCAAACTCCCCAATGTCAGTGCTTCAATTCCACAGCTTAAGGCCGCTATCAAGGAGTTGCAGGAGAAGGGCTACAAGCTTCCTGATTACCCGGAAGAACCGAAAACAGATGCCGAAAAAGAGCTTAATGCCCGCTATGCCAAATGTCTGGGAAGCGCCGTTAACCCTGTTCTGAGAGAGGGTAACTCCGATAGAAGATCCGCCCGTGCGGTAAAAGAATATGCCAAGAAGTTCCCCCACAAAATGGGCGCCTGGAAATCAGATTCCAAGACCCACGTATCCAATATGTCTGCCGGCGATTTTTACCACAGTGAAAAGTCGGTAACCATGGCTAAGGCCGGCAATGTCAGGATCGAGCTGGTTGATCAGGCCGGCAATGTCAAAGTCCTCAAGGACAAGCTTGCCCTGCAGGCAGGCGAGGTGCTGGACGGCGCTTTCATGAGTGCCAAGGCGCTGCGCAAATTCATTGCCGAGCAGATTGACGATGCCAAAGCCAAAGGGGTACTGTTCTCCGTGCACCTCAAAGCCACCATGATGAAAATCTCCGACCCGATCATGTTCGGTCATTTCGTCTCGGTATTTTTCAAGGACGTTTTCGAGAAGCATGCTGCCACTTTCAAGGAGCTGGGCGTCAATCCGGATCTCGGCCTGGGCGACCTCTACCTGAAGCTTGCCAAACTGCCGGAAGCGAAGCGTGCCGAAATTGAAGCAGATATCAAGGCGGTATATGCAAAGCAGCCTCCTTTGGCCATGGTGGATTCTGACAAGGGGATCACCAACCTCCATGCCAGCAACGACATCATCATCGATGCCTCCATGCCGGTTGTAATCCGTGATTCCGGCGGGATGTGGGGTCCGGATGGCAAGCTGCACGATGTCAAGTGCGTCATTCCCGATACCTGCTATTCCGAGTGGTACCAGGCATGCATCGATTTCTGCAAAAAGAACGGTCAGTTCGACCCGACCACCATGGGGAGTGTTTCCAACGTTGGCCTCATGGCACAGAAGGCTGAAGAATACGGCTCACACGATAAAACCTTCAAGATTCCGGCCAACGGCACGGTGCGCGTGGTTGACGAAGCTGGTACAGTTCTGTTCCAGCATGAAGTTGAGGAAGGCGATATCTGGCGCGGCTGCCAGGCCAAAGACCTGCCGATTCAGGACTGGGTCAAACTGGCTGTGCGCAGGGCACGGGCAACCGGTGCACCGGCTGTTTTCTGGCTTGACAAGAACCGGGCCCATGACGCCCAGATGATCGAAAAGGTTAACAAGTATCTCAAGGACCACGATACCAATGGCCTTGAAATTCATATCATGCCTCCGGTGGAAGCGATGAACTTCGCCATGCAGCGGGCAAAAGAGGGTAAAGACACCATTACGGTGTCCGGCAATGCCCTGAGGGACTACCTGACCGACCTCTTCCCGATTCTTGAGCTCGGTACCAGCGCCAAGATGCTTTCCATCGTACCGCTCCTCGCAGGCGGCGGCCTGTTTGAGACCGGTGCGGGCGGTTCTGCTCCCAAGCACGTGCAGCAGTTTGTGCAGGAAGGGTACCTGCGTTGGGATTCTCTGGGCGAGTTCCTGGCCCTTGGTGTTTCTCTGGAGCACCTGGCAGCAACTTTCAAGAACGACAAGGCCCAGCTGCTGGCCGATACACTCGACGAGGCCAACACCAAGTTCCTCGACAACAACAAGAACCCTGCCCGTAAGGT
>VEOV01000363.1 GCA_012026855.1 Geobacter sp. | reverse complement strand
GGAGGGGCCGCCGGTGACAGCGACATTCTCGTTGAAGACTATGTAGATGATGATACCAAGTCCAAGGGTCGCCATCGCCAGATAATGTCCCTTGAGCTTGAGGATGGGGAAGCCGACAAGAAAGGCCAGAAATGTTACCAGGGAGGCGGCGGCGAGCATTGCCAGCCAGGGATTGACACTGAAGGAGGCTGTCAGGATACCCGAGATATAGGCGCCGAGTCCAAAGAAACCGGCCTGACCCAGGGAGATCTGCCCGGCGTATCCAAGAAGCAGGTTCAGGGCTAGTGCCAGGATTGTATGTATGCCGACGAAAACCAGGACATTAAGAAGATAACCCTCGTGAAAAAAAATCGGTACCAGTACTACTGCTGTGACAAGCATCAGGTACCTGAATATTTCCCCCTTGAAAAACTTCATATTACACCCGCTCCGTTTGCGCTTTGCCAAACAGACCCTGCGGCCTTATGAAAAGTATCAGCAGCAGAATGATAAAGGCGATCGCATCCTTGTAACCGGAGGAGATTAGCCCGGCGCCGAGAGATTCAAGCACCCCCAGGATGAGTCCACCAAGAACCGTACCCAGACCGCCGGAGAGACCGCCGATTATGGCAGCACAGAAGCCCTTCAGTCCCAGCATGATCCCCACATCGTACGATGTCATGGTAAGCGGTGCGACAATAATCCCGGCCAAAGAACCAAGTGAGCTGCTGATGGCAAAGGAGAAAAATACCATACGCTTTACATCAATACCGACCAGACCGGCAGCTCTTCTGTTTACGGCGCAGGCGCGCATCGCCTTGCCGGTGATGGTGTATTGAAAAAAGATTTTGTTGGCGGCTATTGCCAGTGCCGTCAGGGCAAAAATCCAGAGGTGCTGCGGCAGAATGGTCGCGGTGCCGATCATAATCGGTTCACTGCCTGAAAAAGCAGGCAGGGCGTGAGTATCCTTGCCGCCAATCAGCATGGTGAGACCGCGGATAAGAATGCTGCCGCCGATGGTAATTATTATCAGCGCAAGGGGTGTTGGCGATTTAAGGGGACGAATTGTGAGCCGCTCAAAAAGGACGCCCACAGCCGTAGACGAGGCAACCGCACAAAAAATGGCCAAAGGGAGCGGCATCTGCAGACTGTTCAGGAAAAAAAGAGTAAACATCCCGCCCAGCATGACCAGCTCTCCCTGGGCAAAATTGATGATTTCGGTCGAATTGTAGATGATGGCAAAGCCAATGCCGATGAGGGCGTAAATCGCACCGGTAGAGAGGCCTGACACAAGGTATTGAGCAATCTGATCAGCAATATCCATTTTGACTTCTTTCAGACTCAAACAGGCAACCCCGCTGGATTTAGCGGAGCTGCCTGTAGTGAGTCGAGAGTGTTAAATTTTATTTAACCAGAGCCCAGTCCCTGTTCTTGATCTCTACCAGGACAAATGCATCTTTGGACAAGCCGGCGTGATCAGCAGCTGAAAAATTGAACACACCACCAATACCAGCAAAATGATTGGTTTTCTCAAGCTGGTCCCTGATTGCCGCAGGTGTCACTGCACCCCGCTCTATGGCACCTTTGAGCAGCATGACGGCATCCCAGGCATGACCACCGAAATGGTCACCCTCAGCCTTGAAGTGTTTCTTGTAGTCCTTTACAAAAGCCAGTAGGCTCTTCTTCTGCTTATCGCTGCCAGGGAGAACGTCAGAAACGATTACTTTGCCTGAAGGGAGCATGATCCCTTCAGCAGCGTCACCCGCAAGTTCAATAAACTTCTTGGAAGAAACGCCATGGCTCATGAAGAGCGGTAGTTTGATGCCGAGTTGCTTGACATTCTTGGCGATGATGGCAGGACCAGGGTTTGTCCCCCAGCAGATCAAAGCCTGGGCCTGACTGCCGCGGATTTTTGTGAGCTGGGAAGTCATGTCGGTGTCTTTTGGACCATAGGTTTCATCAATGACAACCTGAATACCCATTTTCTCGGCATTGGCCTTGAGCTGTTCACGGCCTGAAGAGCCGAAACCATCTGAGACTGTCAGGATGGCAACTTTGGTGAGTTTCTTTTTGGCCAGGTATTCATAAATTTTGCCGACAGCAAGGCCGTCATTTTGGGCGGTCTTGAAGACCCATTTCTTGACCGGATCGGTAATTTTGCTGCCCGCGGCGCAGGAAATGAGCGGAATCCCCTCTTTTTCAGCTACCGGGAGGACAGCCATCGTTTCACCGGTAGTACTTGGACCGATTATGGCAACCACCTTGTCTTCCTTGATCAACCGGTTAGCGGCCTGAACAGCCTTGGTCGGGTCCCCCTGGGTATCATGGACGATGAGCTTGAGTTTTTTACCCTTGATGCCACCCTTGGCATTGATCTCATCAACTACCATATTGGCGCTGTTACGCTCAGGCTCACCCAGGAATGAAGGGGGTCCGGTTACGGAAAAGAGTGCGCCGATGTTGATGGTATCCTGTGCGGCAAAGGCAGAGCCGGCAGTAAGTGTCAATAGAGTGATTAACAGTAATATCCGTTTCATCAAATTCTCCTCCCCTTATTTTGCTAGCGACCAGTCGCCTTTGATAATTTTAACCATTTCGAAGGCATTCAGATCGAGGCCGTTATGCTCTGTCGGTGACATGTTGTATATGCCGGAAATGGATACAAGCTTTTTCACTTCTTCAAGGCCATCGCGGAGCTGTTCCGGTGAAGTCCCCTTGCCAAGAGCCTTGCTGATCAACAGGAATGAATCATAGGCATAACCGCCGAATGTCGACGCCTCAACTTTGAACTCTTTCTTGTAAGCACGATCGTAATCCTTCAACAGCTTGAGTTGAGGATCACTGGCTTTCAGTTTGTCATAAACAGCCAGCTTCCCTGCAGGTAGCATGACTCCTTCAGCATTTTCATTTCCGGCTAGTTCGATATATTTTTTGGAAGCTACGCCATGGCTCTGATAGAGCGGGATCTTTATGCCGAGTTGCTTGACATTACGAGTAACGATGGCAGGCCCTGGATTGGTTCCCCAGCAGATTATTGCATCGGCCTTACTCCCCTTTATCTTGGTGAGCTGGGCAGTCATGTCAGTATCTTTAGGCCCGTAGGTCTCGTCGGCAACGATGTTAATCCCCTTTTTCCTGGCCATATCCTTCAACTGCTCACGTCCTGAAGAGCCGAAACCGTCGGTTACGGTCAGGAGAGCAGCACTTTTCTGCTTCTTGGCTGCCATGTAATTGAAGATCTTCTCAGCAGCAACATGGTCATTGGCAGGGGTCTTGAAAACATAGCGTTTTACCGGATCGGTAATCTTGATACCTGCTGCGCAGGAGATCAGCGGAATTTTTTCCTTTTCAACAACCGGAATAACAGCCATGGTTTCGCCGGTGGTGCTTGGGCCGACAATTACCGAGACCTTGTCATTCTTGATCAGTTTGGTTGCCAGTTGCACAGCTTTGGACGGATCCCCCTGGGTGTCATAGATGATAAGTTCAACTTTGGTCCCTTTAATGCCGCCTTTGGCATTGGCCTCTTTTACAAGCATCTCCAGGGTAATCCTATCTGGTTCACCCAGGAAGGAGGCCGGGCCGGTAACTGAGAACAGTGCCCCGATCCTTAAGGGCTCACTTGCAAAAACTGTTGTCGAGAGCAGAAGCAGTGCTGCAGATGCCAGAAAAACTGTTAACTTCCTCATACTGTACCTCCTGTTAAATTACATTCCGTAAAGGTGCTCACCGCTAAGCATATTAAAACCCTTGGCTGCAAGTGCTGCAATCGCCTTATCTGTCTCATCAAAGCGGAAGATGATGACAGCATTTGACCCGCAGCGTTCTACAAACGCATACATGTATTCGACATTAATGGCATCCTTATCAAGGACATGCAGAATGCTGGCAAGCCCACCTGGCTGGTCAGGAACCTCCACAGCCACAACTTCGGTCTTGCTGACTGTGAAACCCTTCCCTTTCAGGGCGGTAATGGCTTTTTCACGGTCATTGACGATAAGCCGCAGGATGCCGAAATCAGAGGTGTCGGCGAGGGATAGTGCCCGGATATTGACACCGGCAAAGCCCAAAATAGTGGTTACTTCTGCCAGTCTGCCTGATTTATTCTCTATGAATATCGATATCTGTTCGACTTTCATGGTCCCCCCTAAAGTTTCCTGTTATCGATCACTCTCTTGGCTTTTCCTTCACTGCGCTGGATAGTTTTCGGTTCGACCAGTTTGACATTACAGGTTACCCCGAGCATATCCTTGATCTCTTTCTCGATGCGCCGGGCAAGCCCCTGGAGCACCTTGATCTCATCGGAGAAAATCCGCTCATCGACTTCAACCTGAACCTCAAGGGTATCCAGATTTTCCTTTCGGTCTACAATCAGCATGTAATGCGGTTCCACCCCTTCAATGCCAACCAGGATGGACTCTATCTGCGACGGGAAGACGTTGACACCGCGGATGATCAGCATGTCATCGGAGCGACCACTGAGGCGGGCAATGCGCGCATGGGTCCTGCCACAGACGCAGGTTTCATAGGTAAGACAGGTAATATCACGGGTCCGGTAACGGATCAGTGGAATCCCCTGTTTGGTTATCGTGGTAATGACCAGTTCACCTTTCTCACCCTCTGGCAGCACTTGGCCGCTGGATGGATCGATGATTTCAGGAATGAAGTGATCCTCCCAGATGTGCAGGCCGTTTTTCCCTTCAAAACATTCCTGGGCAACGCCGGGTCCCATGATTTCAGAGAGTCCATAAATGTCGAGAGCTGTCAGGTTCAGCTTTTCTTCAATTTCACCACGCATGGCCTCAGACCATGGTTCAGCGCCGAAGATACCGACCCGCAGCTTCATGTTACGGAAATCAATGCCGGCAGACATCGCTTCTTCGGCCATGAAAAGTGAGTAGGACGGAGTACAGGTGAGAATCGTTGAGCCAAAATCCTGCATTATCATCAACTGCCTGGCCGTATTGCCGCCGGAAATTGGAATTACTGAAGCGCCCAGGCGCTCGGCGCCGTTATGCACACCAAGTCCACCGGTAAAAAGTCCGTAGCCGTAGGCATTATGGATGATGTCACCTTTGTGGGCGCCGGCAGTCATCAGGGTTCTGGCCATCAGATCAGCCCAGTTGTCAATATCAGTTCTGGTATAGCCGACCACCGTCGGTTTACCGGTCGTGCCGCTGGAAGCGTGGATTCTGACAATCTCCTCCATTGGGGCAGCAAACAGGGCATACGGATAGGAATCACGCATATCCTGCTTGGTGGTGAAAGGGAGACGATGCAGATCGGCAAGAGACTTTATTGATTCAGGTGAAAGCTGGAGTGCATCAAGATAAGTTTTATAGAACGGTACGTTATCATATACCCGCTTGACTGTTGCTTTAAGTCGCTTTAATTGCAGCGCTTCCAAGGCAACGCGGGGGAGTGTTTCAATCTCTTCGTTAAAATAGCTGGCCACATGCCCCTCCTATACTGACCGACCTGCTTTGAAAGCCCGGAGATTGACCTCGAGAGCTTTTGCAGGCACCATCTTTGCCACAGCCTTTTCCCAGACGGAAACATCGATATCCAGATGTCTTGAGACAGCACCCAGCAGGACGGTGTTGGCGACGCGGGGATTACCGGTCTCGGTGGCGATCTTAAGGCCGTCAATCAGGGTAAAGTCGCTGAACCTTTGCTTGATTCTCTCCGGAAGATCATCAGGGTAGCGTTCCTGTCCGAGCAGGACTGACGGTGGCTGAATTCGGAAATCATTGGTAATGACCTTTGCGCCGGGTCGGAGCAGATCCAGGTAACGGTAGGTCTCCAGCAGTTCAAACCCGAAGAGAATATCCCCCTCCCCCTCAGGAACAACCGGCGAGAAGACCTCCTGGCCGAAGCGGACATGGGAAACAACACTGCCACCGCGCTGCGACATGCCGTGGATTTCGCTCTTTTTGACATCAAAACCTGCCAGCATGAAGGTCTCGGCAAGTATTTCCGATGCCAGCAGAATCCCCTGCCCACCGACTCCTGCCAGCAGAATATTGGTAATGGAAGTACCCATTTATTTCTGTACCTCCTTGATTGCGTTGAATTTGCACAGCTGCTCGCAGACTTTGCAGCCGGTGCAGAGAAGCGGATCAATGACCGCTTTTCCCTTCTTGCCGTCCGGGCTTGGCAGCCACTCAATGGCCGGGCAGCCGATACGCAGACATGCCCTGCAGCCGGTGCAGGCGTCACTGTCAACGGCCAGCGGCGAAGATTTGGTGAAACGGGCATCATCCTTGATCAGGCAGCATGGTCTGTTGGTTATGATCACCGACGGCTCTGGTCTGGCCATCTCCTCAGCCAGCAATTTAGCGGTCGCCTCAAGATCATAGGGGTCAACTATTGTGACGTGGCGAATGCCAAGGGCGCGGCAAAGCACAGGCAGGTTGACCGCCGGCGCAGGTACGCCGGCCAGGGTGAATCCTGAAGCCGGATTTTCCTGACGCCCGGTCATGGCGGTGATCCTGTTGTCGAGGATAATGACAGTAGCCGGAGACTGGTTATAGGCCATCTCCATCAGGGAATTCACACCGGTGTGCAGGAATGTTGAATCACCAATCACCGCTACCACCCGGCGCTGCTCCTCAGGTGGCAGGGAACGGACAATGCCGGAGGCGTTACTGATGGATGCTCCCATGCAGACACAGGTGTCCATGGCGTTCAGTGGCGGCATGAAGCCGAGCGTGTAACAGCCGATATCACCGGTAACATAGGCATTGGCTTTGTTGAGCAGGTAGAATACCCCGCGGTGCGGGCAGCCGGGACACATATTCGGCGGCCTCGGAATCAGCTTTTCCACCGCCGGTGTAGCAGTTTCAGGCAGCGTGATGATGCCGGCAGCGGCAAAAGCTGCGCGGATACGGCCCGGGGAAAGTTCACCGCAAACAGGGATAATCTCCTTGCCTGTCAAGGCAATTCCCATGGCCCGCACCTGCTCTTCAATGAATGGATCAAGTTCTTCGACAACGAAGAGTCGCTTCACAGAAGCCGCAAAGGTCCGAATCTTCTCTTTCGGCAACGGATAAACCATGCCGAGCTTCAATGTAGATGCTTCCGGCAGGGCTTCACGCACGTACTGATAGGTGACGCCAGTGCAGATGATGCCGATCTCAACGGAGCGGATAACGGCTTTATTGATTTTACTGCTGTCGCCGTATGCAGACAGGTCGATTGTCCGCTGCTCGACAAGTGGATGGCGCACCCTGGCATTGCCGGGGAGCATGACCAGCTTGGGAGGATTCTTTACCAATTTGGGTTCCGGTAGGCCTGAAACAGGCTCTGACAGGGCAACAATTGATTTGCCATGGGAGATCCGGGTGCAGCTGCGGATCATTACCGGCGTATCAAACTTTTCAGACAGCTCGAAGGCAAGACGTGTGAACTCCTTGCACTC
>VEOV01000182.1 GCA_012026855.1 Geobacter sp. | reverse complement strand
TGACACTGCCGTCGGGGTAGACCTCGATGCCCAGCGTTTTTCTCGTCCCATGCAGCACGCGAAATCGGATCATCTCCCTGCCATAGCTGACTGAGCGGTACGCCATAGCTATTTCCTTCTCCGGCTTTCCGTCACACCCAGCGCCTTTTTGATGATTTCATCCATCTGATCCAGGCTGAGCTCGATGCCGTTTTTGCCGCGCACCTCATCGAACAGATAGTCATCGATATCGTTGACCACCTGATTCTGCGCATCGGAGTCATCCCAGAACTGCACCTTCCAGTGCCGCTCAAGTATCTGCTGAATCGCCAGGGCTACATCGGCGCTAACCGCCTCGCAAACCTCGTCAGTCAGCCCTACTTCAGCAAAGAGAGGTTTGAGGACCCCGTAAAAGGCCATTGCCTCTTCATTGGCAACAAGCTGCTGCGGCATGTCGTCATGCTGGCGGGTGACCACTTTGTTGCGATACTCCATGGTTCTGTTCAGATATTCGAGGTCGGAGATGCGTTTTGCCCGGAAATCCTCAATGGCCTGCTGGATCAGCCGGGAGAATTTTTCGTAAAAGGCCGGATCTTCCGCCATCTTCTCGGTTATGACCTTCTTGGTGGCGTGGGCGATGGCATCGGCCTTGGCCGCCGTGGTCCGGCCGTAGACCCCCTGTTCCTCCTTGACCATAGAAAACATCTTGTCGTCGAAGATATTCACCGGTTCGTTCAGCTGGATCACCTCGTTGGCCTGGATATGGGTATCGAGGAGCTTCTTGATCTTCGGCTCGTAGTCCCGGTAGTCGATGGCCTCGGCATAGCGCAGCTTGACCGCCGCCTTAAGATTGTGGAAGCGCTTCAGGTCGGCCTTGTAGCGTTGCAGCTTCGCTTCATCGACACTGGTGATGAAGGCTTCGGCGGAAAGGGCAATGCCGAGCGGCTTGCTGTAGTCGGCCAGCCGCTGGTAAAAATCCTCCCGCACGGCGTCATCCCCTAGCAGCACCTCATAGGCCTCCTCGTCGCGGCTGTTCTTGACCTCCTTGAAGATGTCCCACAGGTCGGAATAGCGCTGGGGGAGCCTATTGATCTCAGCATTGATGGAGGTCATGGTCCCTTTCAGATCGTCCTCATCATACCCCTCAAAGGCGCTGTACATGGTCAGAGCCTTGTCCAGCTCCCCCAAAAGCCCCACGTAATCGACGACAAACCCCTCGTCCTTGTTCTCTTCCAGCCGGTTGACCCGGGCAATGGCCTGCAGCAGGGTATGCTCCTTCAGCTCCTTGCAGATGTAGATGATCCGGTTGCGCGGGGCGTCGAAACCGGTCAGCAGCTTGCTCACCACGATGAGGATTTCCGGCTCGGAGCCAAACTTGAACTGGTTGATGATCTGCTTGGTGTACTCCTCCTCGCTGCCATAGCGCTTCATCATCTTCTGCCAGAACTTGACCACCTCATCCGTCGGCTCGTCATCAATCTCTTCGTACCCTTCGCGGCTGTCCGGCGCGGAGATAACCACCTCGGAGGAGACAAAACCGATCGTCTCCAGATGCTCCTGGTACTTCAGGGCCACCGCCTTGCTCGGGGCCACCAGCTGGGCCTTGAAGCCGGTCCCCTGCCAGTTGGCGCGGAAATGTTCGCTGATGTCGAAGGCCCGCATGTAGACGACCTGATCGGCCTTGTTGAGCATGGATGCCTTGGCGAACTTCCGCTTCAGGTCGGCCTTCTGCTCTCTGGTCAGCCCCTGGGTATGGCGCTCGAACCAGAGATCGATGGCGGCCTTGTTCTGCTCCATCTCCACCATGCGCCCTTCGTACAGGAGCGGCACCACCGCCCCGTCCTCCACCGCCTGGTTGATGGAGTAGTGCGGTTCGATCAGACCGCCGAATTTGACGAAGTTGTTTTTCTCCTTCTTTAACAGCGGCGTGCCGGTAAAGCCGATGTAGCAGGCATTGGGGAACATCTGCCGCATCCGCGCCGAGAAGTTGCCGAAGTTGGTGCGGTGGCTCTCGTCGATGAGCATGAAGATGTCAGGGGAGTCGTCCTGAAACTTGCGGATATTGAGCGCCTTGTCGAACTTGTGAATCAGGGTGGTGACGATACTGGCCTTGTGTTCGGCCACCAGCTCCATCAGATGCCGGCCGGAAGTGGCCCGGTTCGGGTCCAGGCCGCAGGCGGCAAAGGTGTTGCCCAGCTGCCTGTCCAGATCGTCCCGGTCGGTCACCAGTACGATGCGCGGGTTGGTCACGCCAGGATCGAGAGCCAGGCATCTCCCCAGCATCACCATGGTCAGCGACTTGCCCGAACCCTGGGTGTGCCAGATGATGCCACCCTGCCGCCTGCCGTCGGTGTCCAGCTGCCTGATACGCTCCAGGGTGGACTTGACGACAAAGAACTGCTGATAACGGGCGATCTTCTTGATACCGCCATCGAAGAGGGTGAACTTGTAGGCCAGCTCCAGGAGCCGCTCCGGTCGGCAGAGGCTGTAGAGCGCCCTGTCCTGCTCCGTGACCAGCCGGTCCCCTTCCGCCGCGTCGAAGAACGCCCGGGCCACGGCAAATTCGCCGCTGAACAGTTGCGCCTTCTTCTCAATTGGCAGAGGAGAGTTGACAGCGCGGGCAACATCGGCTTCCTTGTCAGCCAGCTCCTTCCAGATCCCCCAGAACTTGGCCGCCGTCCCTGCCGTGGCGTACTGAGCCGCGTTCTTGTTGACCGCCACCACCAGCTGGCTGAAGACGAACAGCCGGGGGATGTAGTCGTCGTTCTGGTTGCGGATCGACTGGGAGACCGCCTGTTCCACCTCCACATTGGGCGATTTGCATTCGATCACCGCCAGGGGGATGCCGTTGACGAACAGCACGATATCCGGCCGGGCCGTTTCTGAGCTGCGGAAGCGATCCACGCTGAATTCGGCGGTAACGTGGAATACGTTGCGCTCCCAGTTGCGCCAGTCAATATAATTCAGGTTGTAGCTCTTGGAGTCCCCTTCAATGGACTGCTCCAGCGCCGTCCCCAAGGTGATCAGATCATAGATCGCCTCGTTGGTCTTCAGCAGGCCGTCGTACTTGACGCTCTTCAGTTTCTGGATGGCGGTCTGGATGTTCTCCTCGCTGAAGAGGAACTCGCGCCTCTTGTAGTTGATCCGGTTGAGGCGCTTGAGCTGCTCACGCAGAATCCCTTCCAGCAGGACGTTGCCGGTCTTCCCCTGTCGCTGTACAAGCGCCTTTTCGGGGGGGAGGTACTCGAAGCCCAGATTGATGAGGAGTTGCAGGGCGGGGATCTGGGAGAGGTATTTTTCGTTGCAGTGGAAACCGGTCATGGTTTTCTCCTCGCCTGGCTGCGGGTGCGATAGAGTCGCTCGGTGAAACCGCCCTCTTTCTCGAAGGCAGTTGCCTGGGCGGCAAGCTGGCGGTCGAGGAGGGAGCAGGCAACGGCGATCAGGGTGAGGGCAGCATTGGCGGCAACTTCAGGAAAAATCGTGGACTTAATGGACTCCATGGACGATATGGACAAATCTTTCTGTCCATCAAGTCCACAACGTCCATCAAGTCCCTGCCTTTGCTTTTCACTCTGATCTTTGCACCAGGCAGCCACCTCATCAGCGGTCTTGCACCTACGCCCGATCAGCGCCTTCCGGCGCGGATCGTCCTGCCCCCAAAGCGGCAGCTCCCGCTGCCGCAGGAAGTCTTCATAGTCCAGCTTCAGCTCTTCCAGGCTGGCGCGGGCAACACTGGTCAGTTTCAGCTCAAACTTTTTCGAAGTGCCGGAGGCCTGGCTCCCTTCGGCAATGTTCTGCAC
>VEOV01000085.1 GCA_012026855.1 Geobacter sp. | reverse complement strand
GTCATCGCCATCCTGATGCAGAGCGATTACAGCCACACAATTGAACATATCAAAGATGCTTTTGAGCTGGCCTACTGAACTGATTGACATAACAATAGCATCCAATTACGGAGAATTTTTGTGGCAGGAATCGCAGACAACCTGAAGCAGACTGTAAACAGGTGGCTACCGAAAATAATCGGTTACAGGAATGCCATAAATGTCGGGAGGACTTATCTCTCGATGATGAACTGGATAAAATATAATGATCCACACTTGTTTCAGTTTGTACATCTGGAGATAAACTCACACTGCAACAGGCAGTGCTGGTATTGCCTGCAGAGCAGGAAACCCACGGATGAACATTATATGGCGCAGAATGTTTTCGATTTGGCTATGGAACGTCTCCAAGAACTCGACTGGAGTGCGCCGATTGTTTTTCATCTTCTTAATGAACCGCTATTGCATCCGCAGATAATCGAAATAGTGGCCGCCACCCGGAAAGCTCTGCCACACTCTCTCCCACATGTAACAACGAACGGGGACCTGCTGACCGTTGATATTGCAGACAAACTTGTTGAAGCCGGATTGGTACGGTGTCTCATCACTCAGCATCCGCCTACAACTGAACAGTGGCAAACAAAGATCGACAACATCTGCAGCAGACATCCAAACATTTTTCAATACATGGCTATTCAGAGGGAGGAAATGCTCAACATCGGCGGACAGGTACCGGTAGATAATCCGAAACTTCCGTACTGCAACGCTCCAAAGCGTTCCCTGATCATTCGCCATACAGGACAATTTGGTTTATGTTGCTGTACGGCATCGTTTGAAGACCAGTATATCTTCGGAAATATTGCCGATGGCCCCATTCTTGAACAATGGAATGCGCCGCGATGGAAGGAGCTTCGCAAGTCACTGCGTCATGGCGAGCGAAGCCTCCCTATCTGTAGGGACTGTACAGGGATTCGTTGAAGGTGTTTACCAAAATACCATACAATCCCAGTGGTATCTGCCTCTGACTCAAGACAATAAGTAAAGCGCAAGGCTCAAGCCGAAGCGACCGACCTGAAGCCACCCTTGAAGTGATCAACACCCCACTTTTAAGGAGAAACATTATCTTGTTTTCTCGCTGCCCGTTTTTACATAATGCAAGCCGCTTTAGAGGCATTCTCTCTCTCCTCACCCTCTGCGCGCTGCTCCTGGCTGCGACCCCCACGTTGGCGGTCGACCCGTCAACTCTGGGCGAAGCTGCTGCCACCGGTGGCGAAAACCAGGGGCAGCGGCCGGTCATTGTCGGCGGCAACCGTGGCTACCCCCCCTACGAATTCATCGACGAAAGCGGCAAACCGGCCGGGTTTACCGTCGATCTCCTCAGGGCCATTGCCGATGTCATGGGGATGAAGCTGGATATCCGCCTCGGCGAATGGGCCAGGGTGCATGACGACCTGGTGGCCGGCCGGATTGACATGACCCTAGGGATGTCCCAATCAGCCGACCGGGAGAAGGTGTTTGACTTGCCCACCCCCCACACCATTGTGCAGCATGCCATCTTTGCCCGGAAAGAGACCAAACCGGTAAAATCCCTGGAAGAGCTGCGCGGGAAAAGAGTCATTGTCCATCGTAACGGCGCCATGCACCAGCAGCTGGTCAAAATGGGTTTCAGCGACGAACTGGTCTTTGCCGAGACCCCGGCGGACGGCCTCAGGCTGCTCTCATCGGGTGAGGCGGATTATGCCGTGGCGGCGCTGCTCCCGGGGATGTACATCATCAGGGAGCACAAGCTGACCAACCTGCAACCGGTGGCAAGGGATGTCATGGCCTTCAAATTCTCCTTTGCTGTCCGCGAAGGGAATGCCCAGCTGCAGGCCCAGTTGAACGAAGGGCTGGCGATTCTCAAGAAAACCGGCAAATATCAGGAGATTTACGAAAAATGGCTCGGCGTGCTGGAGCCGTCAGCCCTGTCCAGAGCCAAAGCCATCAGATATGGCGCCGCCGTGCTGCTCCCCCTGCTGCTGTTGCTGGCCGCCTATATTTTTTGGTCACGGTCGCTCAAGAAGCGGGTCGACCTGCGCACTGCCGAGCTTGCCAGGGAGATCGGCGAAAAGAAGAAGGCGCTTGACGATCTCCGGCTACACCAGGATCAGCTGATCCAGGCGGATAAAATGGCTTCCCTGGGGGTCTTGGTCTCCGGTGTGGCCCATGAGGTCAACAACCCAAACGGCCTGATCCTGCTCAATATGCCGATCATCGCCCAGACCTGGGAAGATGCGCTCCTGTTGCTGGAAGAAATTTATCGGACACAGGGTGATTTCGACCTTGGCGGCATCTCCTATTCAAGGATGCGGGAGGAGATGCCCCATATCCTTGATGAAACCACTGAGGCGGCCAGAAAGATCAAGCGGATCGTCGAAGACCTCAAGGATTTTGCCCGCCAGGATATCGGTGAAATTGTCGAAAAGATCGACTTTAACGAGGTCATCCGCGCGGCACTGCGCCTGGTTGAACCGACCACCAGGCAGGCCACCAATCACCTCAGCATCAACCTCTCTGCCGAACCGCTCTTTGTCAGAGGTTCAGCCCAGCGGATCGAGCAGGTGGTCATCAACCTGATGGTCAATGCCTGCCGTGCCCTGCCGGACAGGGAAAAAGGAATTACAGTAACAACATCCCTTGACAGAAAACAGCAGGCTGTCATCATGCAGCTCTCCGATGAAGGGGTCGGTATCCCCCTGGAGAACCTGCACAAGGTAACTGATCCGTTCTTTACCACCCACCGCGAAAACGGCGGCACAGGCCTGGGGCTCTCCATCTCCGCCGGCATCGTCAAGGAATTGGGGGGAACATTGAAATTCGACTCCATCGTCGGCGTGGGGACCACTGTAACACTCTCACTTCCGGCTACCAGGGGGAATGCTTGACTAACCGGCTCTATCCAGATTTTTCCGTACTGCTTGTGGATGACGAACCTGCCTGGCTCCGCTCCCTCTCCCTGACCCTGGAGCGTTCCGCCGGCATCACCAACATTATCACCTGCCAGGAGAGCCGCGATGTCATGGAGCTCATTGCAAGGGAGAAAGTCGGCCTGCTCCTCCTCGACCTGACCATGCCCCATCTGGGTGGTGAAGAGCTGCTGGAAATGGTGAGCGAGAAGCACCCGGAAATTGCGGTCATCATCATCAGCGGCCTGAACCAGATCGATGCGGCGGTGCGCTGTGTCAAGCAGGGGGCGTTCGATTACTACGTCAAGACCGTTGAAGAGGAGCGGCTGATCGGCGGGGTGCTGCGGGCCATCAGGATGCTGGAGCTGGAGCGGGAGAACCGGGAGATGGCCAGCCGCTTCTTCTCCCGCAAACTGATCCACCCGGAAGTCTTTGCTGACATCGTTACCAACGAGCGGGCCATGCTCGCCATCTTCACCTATATCGAAGCTGTTGCCAAAAGCCCCCAGCCGCTGCTGATCACCGGCGAGAGCGGCGTCGGCAAGGAGCTGTTCGCCAGGGCGGCCCACCGGCTGAGCGGCTGCAAGGGGCAGCTGGTGGCGGTCAACGTCGCCGGTCTGGATGACATGGTCTTTTCCGACACCCTCTTTGGCCACCAGAAAGGGGCCTTTACCGGCGCCGACCAACCGAGGCGCGGCATGGTGGAGGAAGCGGTGGACGGCACCCTGTTCCTCGACGAGATCGGCGACCTGAGCATCGCCTCCCAGGTCAAGCTGCTCAGGCTTCTGCAGGAGGGGGAGTACTTTCCCCTGGGGAGCGACCGTCCCAAGCGGCTCAAGGCGAGAATCATCGTTGCCACCCACCGCGACCTGTCAGCCAAGGTCGCCAGCGGGGAATTCCGGCGTGACCTGTTCTACCGCCTGAAAATCCACCACCTCAACATTCCGCCGCTGCGCGACCGCAAGGACGACATCCCGATCCTGCTGGATCACTTCCTGGCCGAAGCAGCCGCGTCGCTTGGCAAAAGGAAACCGACCCCGCCCCCGGAGCTGGCCCAGCTGCTCATGACCTATCATTTCCCCGGCAATGTCCGGGAGCTGCGCGCCATGGTCTACAACGCGGTCAGTGTCCATCGCGACCGCAAGCTCTCCATGGAAACCTTCCTGGAAGCCATCGGCAGTGCTGCCGCAGCTGATACCGGGCAGACGGTTGACAATGCCAGTATCTTTGCCGGTTTTGAACGGCTCCCCACCTTCACCGAAGCGGCCGAGCTGCTGGTCACCGAAGCCCTGAAGCGGGCCCGGGGTAACCAGACCATTGCCGCCAGGCTGCTCGGCATCTCCCAGCCGGCTCTGAGCAAGCGCTTAAAGGGACTAAAAGAGTAAATATTACAGCATGTTATAAATTTGCAAAGGCCTATAAACTTGACTACAGCGGCCCGATCGATTATAAAGCTGTCACGTTTATGGAAAGATTATTCAGAGGAAAGATAGCAGCCGTTCTGCTCAGCGGCTTACTGGCGCTACCGGCAGGTCCTGCCTATGCAGAGGATGCTGTAGCCGGAAAGAGCGCTGCTGCTCTGGCAGCAGTCGAGCCTGCAGCTGCCGCCGTCACTGCCGCCGCAGAACCTGAAGGAGTCGAAGGGTTCGCAGCCTACTATGCCAAACGATACAACGGCAGGCGCACCAACTCAGGCCAGCGCCACGACCCTACAAAGCTTACCGCAGCCCACCC
>VEOV01000218.1 GCA_012026855.1 Geobacter sp. | reverse complement strand
GATTGCCGTGCCGTTGACGCCGCCGGTGGCTGCCAAGGAGCTGCGGGTCTGCCGCCATTTCTATGAAGGTCACGAGCGCTGCATTTTTTGCGATATTATCGAATTTGAACTGAAGGAGGGGGCGCGGGTGGTGAGCGAGAGTGCCGATTTCGTGGTGCTGACCCCCTATGCGGCCTGCTTCCCCTTTGAACTGCGCCTCTATCCGCGCCACCATGCCCACGACTTTGCTGCCATGAACGACCGGCAGCTGGTGGAGCTGGGGATCACCATGAAGGATATGCTGCTGCGGATCAAGACCGTGCTCAAGGACCCGGCCTACAACTTCATCCTCCATACCGCGCCGCCCCAGCAGTCACGGCCTGGAAGGCCCGAATACTGGAGTTCCATCGCCTATGACTACCACTGGCACATCGAGCTGGTGCCGCGGCTGACCCAGATTGCCGGTTTCGAGTGGGGCACCGGCTTCTTCATCAACCCCACCTCGCCGGAAGAGACGGCGGCGTTTCTCAGGGATGCGGATATCGAAGGGAAGTAATTAGGGAGGAGCCGGCCGGAGAGGCTCTTCTCCGCTCCGGCCGGCGGGCAGCTACTTTTTCTGTTTCAGCCATTCATACCAGTCAGCCATCCCCTCCCCGGTCCGGGCGGAGAGCTGGAAGATCCTGATGCCGGGGCTGACCCGGCGCGCCATCTCCAGGCATTTTTCCACATCAAAATCCAGGTAGGGGAGCAGGTCAATCTTGTTGAGCAGCATGACGCTGGCGGCATGGAACATCTGCGGGTATTTGAGCGGCTTGTCCTCCCCCTCGGTCACTGACAGCACCGCCACCTTGTGGGCTTCCCCCAGGGCAAAGGCCGCCGGGCAGACCAGGTTGCCCACATTCTCGATGAAGAGGATGTCCAGGTCGTCAACCGGCAGCTCCTCCAGGGCATGACCCACCATGTGGGCGTCCAGATGGCAGCCGGCGCCGGTGTTGATCTGCTTCACCGCCACTCCGGTGGCCGCGATGCGTTGGGCATCGTTGTCCGTCTGCTGATCCCCCTCAATGACCGCGGTACGCATCTGGCTCCCCAGGTCTCTCAGGGTCCGCTCAAGGATGGTCGTCTTGCCCGAGCCGGGAGAACTGACCAGGTTGAGGGCGAAGATCCCCTTGTCTGCGAAGAGCCGTCTATTGCCGCCTGCCAGGCGGTTATTCTTGGAGAGAATGTCGGTTTCGATGGCTATTCTGCCGCCGGCACTGCTGTCATGATGATGATCATGGTCATGGTGGTGATGGTCGTGGTGGTGCGGTTCGCAACCACAAGTGATACACATGTTTAATCTACCTCCAGCTCTTTTACTCGCATCTCTTCGCCGCTTCTGATCTCCAGGGGGAACCCGCCGCAGCAAGGGCAGGAGTCAGTGAAGTGCTCTATCTCGGCAACGGCGCCGCAGCATTCACAGAAGGCGGTTGCCCCAATCCGTTCTATTTCAAGCATGCTCCCCTCAAGGAGAGTGCCGTTGACCGCTGCCTCGTAGCAGAACTCCAGGGCCTCCGGCACCACACCGGACAGGGCGCCGATCTGCACACTGACGGATTTTACCCGTTTTCCTCCGGCATGCTGCTCGCAGACTTCGATGATCCCCTGGGCTATGGAAAGTTCGTGCATTGCCTGCTCCTCTGAACGGTAGTCATGGTAGCAGAATGATGCTGAAATTAGAACCATGAATACGCCTTGTTTCAGCAGGTTTGCTGTTGTATAACTGCAGTCAGAGGATAACCCATGAATCTTAATGCCAAACTGGTCATCATCATGCTGGCGCTGCTGCTGCTGGCCATGATGACCCTCTTTACCATGAACCAGATGAGCCAGACAAAACTGGTCAACGAGATTCAGGAGAGTTCTACCGCCATTTCTGAGGTTCTCCAGAAGAGCGTCGAAGATCTTACCTCTGAAACGGAACTGGAGACGTCCCGCCTGGCCGATTACCTTAAAGAGGCCCGCCGCAAGGGGATCAACGAGATCAATATCATCAATCCGGAAGGGGAGATCATTGATTCATCCGACCCGGAGATGATCGGCAAAAAACGCGATATCAAAAAAATGGAAAAGGGGTTGAAGGCCACTCCTGGCAAGCGCAGCGGGGCAACACCATCCCTCAAGCCTTACAACCTCGTGGTGCCGGTAATAGTCGGTGACGAGCAGCTCGGCTATGTGGAGATCGACCTGCTGCTGGACAATATCAGGGAGATTCAGCACGACAACTTTGTCCGAAGGCTCATGGCTACCTGTGTTATTTTCGGGCTCGGCATCATGCTGATCATCTTCCTCGCCCGGCGCTACACCCACCCGATCCAGCGGCTGGTGCTCAAGGTTCGGAGAGTTGCCGACGGCGATCTGTCGGTTACCGTGCCGGTGGAGAGCTCCGATGAAATCGGCGAGCTGGCCCAGAGCTTCAATGAAATGGTCGAGCAGCTCAGGCAGCGCAAGCACCTGGAAGAGCGGCTGCACGAGGCCGAGCACCTCTCCCGGGTCGGCCAGCTGGCTGCGGGTATTGCCCACGAAATCAGGAATCCTCTCAATTACATCAGTCTTGCCATCGATCACCTCAAAGGGGAGATCAAGGGGGTTTCGGCAGAATCCCGGGAAGAGATCATCCGCATCGCCGAGACGATCAAGGAAGAGGTGCGCAAGGCAAACTACATGGTGCTCAACTTCATGAATTACGGCCGGCCGCTGAAATTGCGGCGGGGCGAGGTGCCATACCGCACCATTGTCGACCGGGCCCTGACTGTGTTGGCGGACAAGCTCAAGGAGATGAAAGTCACCATCGCCATGGAGATCCCCGCTGACCTCCCGCTGCTGAACTGCGACCAGGAACTTTTCCGCAACTGCCTGTTCAACTTCATCACCAATGCGGCCCAGTCCATGCCCGATGGCGGGCAGATCACCATCGGCGCCTCCTGCGACGGGGAGCAGTTCCGCCTTACTTTCAAGGATGAGGGGGCGGGTATTCCCGAGGAGGAGCTTGAGAAGATCTTCCAGCCTTACTTCACCACCAAAGAGGCCGGCATCGGTCTCGGTCTGGCAATTACCGAGAGAATCATCAAAGAGCATGGCGGCGACATTCTCGTGGCGAGCAGCCCGGAGACAGGCACCCTGTTTACCGTGTTGATGCCGGTACAAATTAATACTAGTTCCGTTTAATTCAAGATGACACCGAGGCGGCCAGGAAGAAGCGACGCAAACGTACATTAGTACGTTGAGGAGCTGATGACGCAGCCAACAAAGGTGCCGCTTGAATTAAAGCGGAAGATGGAGCAGTAACATGGCGTGCAGCATACTGATTGTTGATGATGAAAAAGCCCAGCGGGATATCCTCCAGACAATACTGAGCCGGGAGGGGTACAGAACCGTTAGCGTTGCCAGTGGCCAGGATGCTCTCGACGAGCTGCGCCAGGGGGAGTTCGACCTGATCCTGACCGACCTGAAGATGCAGGGTCTTTCCGGCATGGAGCTCTTGGAGAAGGTGCTGGCAGATAACCCCCAGCAGTGCGTCATCATCATGACCGCCCATGGCACCATTGATTCGGCTGTCGAAGCGACCCGCAAGGGGGCATTCAACTACCTGGAGAAGCCGCTGGACCGTGAGCATCTCCTCTTTACCCTGCAGCGTGCCTGTGAGCATGTCGCCCTGCTGAAAGAGAACACGGCCCTGCACCGCAAGCTGGAAGAGAGTGTTACCATCCCCAACATCATCGGTGAGCATCCCAAAGTCAGGGAGGTTTTCCGGATTATCAGCAAGATTGCGCCGACCAGTTCCACCGTGCTGATCTACGGTGAATCGGGTACCGGCAAGGAGCTGGTGGCCCGCGCCATCCATGACCGGAGCCAGCGGAGCGACAAGCCGTTTTTTGCCATCAACTGCGCCGCCATCCCCGAAGCGCTCATCGAGAGCGAGCTGTTCGGCCATGAGAAAGGTTCCTTCACCGGGGCGAACAATCGGGAGATCGGTATTTTCGAAGCGGCCGATGGCGGTACGGTGTTCCTCGACGAAATCGGCGAGATGAATGTCTCCCTCCAGGCTAAGCTGCTCCGGGCCATCCAGGAGAAGGAGATCAGAAGGGTCGGCGGCAAGATAAATATCCCGGTTGACGTGCGGATCATCGCCGCCACCAACAAGGACCTGGAAGCGGAGATCATAAAGGGGCAGTTCCGCGAAGACCTGTTCTACCGGCTCAACGTCATCCGCATCACCCTGCCGGCCTTGCGGGAGCGGGGGAGCGACATCGCCACCCTGGCTGAGTTCTTTGTGCGGAAGTATTCGGCCGGGCTCGGCACACCGGTCCAGGGGATTACCAAGGCGGCCCTGAAGCTGCTGCTCAACTACAGCTGGCCCGGCAACGTCCGCCAGCTGGAGTCCATCATCGAGCGAGGAGTGCTCATGGCCGAGGGGAGCATGATTGCCCCGGAAGATCTGCCGGCCGAGGTGCACGAAAATATCACCGGCAGCGGCCGGCTCCCCTTTGATTTCCCGGCGGACGGCATCTCTTTCGAAGAGCTGGAGCGGGAGCTGATCGTCAAGGCCATGGAACGGGCCGACTGGACCATTGCCAAGGCGGCGCCGCTGCTTCGCATGAGCTACAAGACGCTGCAGTACCGGCTGGAGAAATTCGGCATCGAGAAGCCGTGACCAGATGAAGCGCTGCCTCCTCTTGCTTCTGCTGCTGTTCACCGGCTGCACCTCCATGGTGCCGCGGGAGAACCTGTTCTATCCCTTGGTGACCAGCGAGAGCCCATTGCAGGTGAAGACGGTCGTCGTGCCGCTGCCGGTCATCGCCGCCAGCCCCAACGAAGGGGTCACCGGCGGGGCGCTGGCGGCCTTTCTGCTACACAACAGCAATGATGAAGTCGCCACCCTGATCGCCCCCCAGGTCAACTACAACCCCAACTTCGACACCACCTACACCATCTACGGCGCCTTTTACCCCCACAAAGACCGGAGCATCGAAGTCAATCTCTCCCGCTCCGGCAAAGTCAATGATGACTACGAGGTAAAACTCCGTGATGCCACCCTGCTGGCCGGGAAGCTGGAACTGAACCTCTTTCCCTACCACTTTACCGACGGTTCCAGCCGGTTCTACGGCCTCGGCCCCGGATCGGTGCAGGGGGCTGAAACCAACTTTGCCAGCCGGGAGAGCGGTTTTACCATGACCGCCTCCTACCGGCTCTTTGGCGACATCTTCCTGCTGGCCGGGGACCGTTTGCGGGACGTTACCATTGCCGCAGGAGCCTTCGACGCCCTCCCCTCCATCACTGCCGGGTTCAACGAGCAGACCGCCCCAGGCATTAACGGCGCCACGGTTCATGGCCAGAAATTCGGCCTGTTCTACAACAGCCTGGACTCCCAGACCATGCCGACCGTCGGCGCATTTGCCCGGAGCACGGCCGAGTTCTTCACCAGTGCGCTGGGGAGCGACCGGGAATTTCAGCGCTATGAAGCTGAAGTCAAGGGGATCATCCCCGCTGATCGGCAGAAACGCTTCATCACCGCGGCCCGGGCCTCCTACAGCCACACTGCCGGCAGCCGGGCCCCTTTCTTCGAGCAGGGGACCCTCGGGGGGGAGACAACCCTCAGAGGCTACGGCCGCAACCGCTTCATTGACAGCTCGGCGCTGCTCTTCAACCTGGAGGAGCGGATCAGACTGTTCCGCTGGCAGGTGTTTGACGTCACCGCCGACTGGGAGCTGGCGCCGTTCCTCGATGCCGGTGCGGTCAGCGGCACGAGGTCAGGCTTTCGCGGTGGAGATTTCAGGTTTACCCCCGGCTTTGGCCTGAGGGCGGTCGTCAGGCCGAACATAGTCGGCCGGATGGATATCGGCTGGAGCGGCGAAGGGGTGGCGGTTTTCGTCGGCCTCGGTTATCCGTTTTAAGAGCTTGTAAGGCAGCATCATTCCCTCGAGCAAACTTCAAATACTCCTTTCCCTGCCCCATTTGCGGTGCACAGCTGGCCGTCCGGCCATAAAAACAGTCATATTATTAGCAGCTTGTAGCTGGCACGCTAGTCGCAGTACAATATAAAGAGGGTCAAAAAACCAGTATCGCCCGGATTCGGACAAGGGGGTCGGTATGAAGCGCATTATCCTGATAGCTGTAGCCCTGCTGCTCATGGTTGGGCAGAATGCTTTCGCCGGAGTCATTCAGCCGGCAAGGTTGAAATATCTCGATGGCGAGGTTCTGTTCCGGACGCCGGATGCCGGCGACTGGTCGGCTGCCTCGCTCAATACGCCCCTGGACGAAGGGGACAGCGTCTTTTGTCCTGACGGAACCAGGGCAGAGCTGCAGCTCCCTGACGGGAGTATGGTGAGGCTGGACAGCGGTTCCCGGCTGAACATCATTGCCAACGAAGAAAAGTTCGTGCATCTCAATCTGGCCAGCGGCAGGCTCTACATAAGAACAACGCAAGCCGCCAGCAACGGCGCACTGCAGATCGATGCCGATGATACCACCGTACTTCCGGCAGCCAGGACGCGGCTGCGCCTCGACATGCTGCCGGACGGTCAGGAGGATGTCTCCATTTTCAAGGGTTCGGCCTATGTGGAAGGGAATGGCAGCCGCACCAGGGTACGTGCCGGCGAGCATATCGCCCTGGAAGAGGGGCACAACGAACTGCTCCCCCTCAACGCTCCTGACAGCTGGGAGAGCTGGAACATGGAACGGGACCGGGCCATGCCGGTTTATGGGAAAAGCGGCTCCTATCTCCCGGAAGAGCTGGCAATCTACGGGGGAGAGCTTGAAGCCAGCGGCAGCTGGGTAAGCGCCCCCGAATACGGCATGGTCTGGCGACCGACCGTGCTGCTCAGTGACGACTGGGCACCCTATCGCAGCGGTTACTGGGGGTGGCGCGGCGACGACTACGTCTGGATCTCTGCTGAAAGCTGGGGCTGGGTGCCATACCATTACGGCCGCTGGACAGTAATCGCCAGTTTCGGCTGGTGCTGGGTTCCGCCTGTCAGGGGGGATGTGTACTGGGGACCGGGGTATGTCGGCTGGTACCGGACCGGCAGTCATGTCGGCTGGACCCCCCTTGCCCCGGGCGAGAAGTTTTACGGCCATGGTCACTATGGCCGGCATAGCGTTAACATTGCCACCACACGAGTCAACGCCGACAGAATAGAGTACCGGAACAGGCATCACCGGGGCGGGATGACCGTGCTGAACCAGAACGATTTCCTCAAAGGGCGGCCGGTTAATGCTGCACCGTCCTTGAGTTCATCCGTTTCAGTTTCCTACTCCGTCGGCAGCCCCAGAATCAGGCCCCAG
>VEOV01000327.1 GCA_012026855.1 Geobacter sp. | reverse complement strand
GGCTCCACCCCGTTCCGCCAGCCCGGCATGGAGCTGACCGTCCATGGCCGGAGCTGGGCCATCCACGACGGCATCCTGGATGAGCCGTGGGAAGAGCTGACCTACAACGAAATCCTCGATTCCCCCTGGGAAGATGTGCAGATCTACCGGATGGTGGGCAGACCTGCAAATGTCTGCACCTTCACTCCTGCGCCGTAAACCCTTCCGCTGTTCTGCTGCCTGAATCTCCGTTGCCACCCGGCTCAGCACTCAACCAAGAATAAAACCATTTTATAACAGCGTCATCATCTGCCACAAACTACAACTTGCAGATAAAAGCCATTTCTGAAGCTATTCTTGCCGCTATCACCCAGGCATGCTCATCAATACAATTTCTTTGAAAAAAATAATACTTCCACTATAAAATAATGTTATATTGATGTTGACTTGAACGTAAACTGGTTTATTATGATCAAACAAATGTTCAGCATGTTTCAGAATCGGCCTGCCGCAGCTGACAGCTGATACTGACCGGAGAGCAAATGACACAGCCCCAACTGCAAGATTCCCTGCTGACCATCGACGGCGCCGTGGCGACCCTGACCCTGAACCGGGATGATGTGCGCAACGCCCTGACCGGCACCAACCTGGTGGAGGAGATTATCAGCGTAGCCAACTGGTGCAACGCCACCGACAGCATCAGCGTGCTGATCCTCACCGGCGCCGGCGCGGCCTTCTCCTCGGGGGGCAACGTCAAGGAGATGCAGGACAAAAGCGGCACCTTCGGCGGCTCACCGGCCCAGATCCAGAACAACTACCGCCGCGGCATCCAGAGAATGCCCCTGGCGCTGCAGCAGATCGAGATCCCGGTAATCGCCGCGGTCAACGGAGCGGCCATCGGCGCCGGCATGGACCTGGCCTGCATGTGCGACCTCAGGATCGGCTCCAGCAATGCCCTCTTGGGCGAAACCTTTGTCAACCTGGGGATCATCCCCGGCGACGGCGGTGCCTGGTTCCTGCAGCGGCTGATCGGCTACCAGCGGGCCGCGGAGCTGACCTTTACCGGCCGGTTGATCAAGGCTGACGAAGCCCTCTCCCTGGGGATTCTGCTGGAAGTGGTGGCGCCTGAGCAACTGCTTGCCAGGGCCAATGAACTGGCAGCAGCCATTGCCGCCAAGCCCCCCCAAGCGGTCAGGCTCACCAAGCGGCTGCTGAAAATGGCCCAGCGGAGCGACCTGCCTGACTTTCTCGAAACCTGCGCCGCTTTCCAGGCGATTTCACATCATACAGCAGACCACGCTGAAGCTGTGGCAGCCTTCATAGAAAAAAGACCGGCCATATATAAAGGAAGGAGCTGTAAATGAGTTACATGGGCAAAATTGCGCTCAGATTTAGGCCAGATTTGGCTGAACAGATTGAGGCAAACCGCAGGCGTAGCATAAGCTACGTCGAGGATTTGACGATTGATGCTCGGCCAAAGATGGTCTGAAGGTGAGATGCAAGATGCCCATGTCATTTATTTACAGTTCCGTTAATGACGGAGGGGTAAAATGAGAGTATATCCGACGCTGAATTTTGAGCTGGGTGAAACCGTTGACCTGATGCGGGAGACGGTCAAGGATTTTGCCGACAACGAGGTCGCCCCCCGGGCGGTGGAGATCGACCAGGCAAACCGCTTCCCCATCGACCTCTGGCCGAAAATGGGGGCCCTGGGACTCCATGGCATCACTGTCTCCGAGGAGTACGGCGGCGCCGGCATGAGCTATATCGAGCACGTGGTCGCCATGGAAGAGATCAGCCGCGCCTCGGCTTCGGTCGGACTCTCCTACGGGGCCCACTCCAACCTCTGCATCAACCAGATCTACAAGAACGGCAATGATGACCAGAAGAGCCGCTACCTCCCCAAGCTGGTGAGTGGTGAACATGTGGGGGCCCTGGCCATGAGCGCGGCCGGTTCCGGCTCCGACGTGGTCAGCATGCGCCTCAGGGCGGAGAAGCGGGGTGACCGCTATGTCCTTAACGGCACCAAGATGTGGATCACCAACGGACCCCATGCCTCGGTACTGCTGGTCTATGCCAAGACCGACCCTGACGCCGGCTCCAAGGGGATCACCGCCTTCCTGGTGGAGAAGGATTTCCCCGGTTTCTCCACGGCCCAGAAGCTGGACAAGCTGGGGATGCGGGGTTCCGACACCTGCGAACTGATCTTTGACCACTGCGAAGTGCCGGAGGAGAATGTAGTCGGCGGCATCGGCGAAGGGGTCAAGGTGCTGATGAGCGGCCTGGACTTCGAGCGGGCGGTGCTGGCAGGCGGGCCGCTGGGGATCATGCAGGCCTGTATGGATGTGGTCATCCCCTATGTGCACGAGCGGAAACAGTTCGGCCGGTCAATCGGCGAGTTCCAGCTGATGCAGGGAAAACTGGCCGACATGTACAGCACCATGAACGCCTGCAAGGCCTACGTCTATGCCGTTGCCAAGGCTTGCTCCCGCCAGAACTCCATCCGCAAGGATGCTGCCGGCGCAATCCTCTACGCAGCGGAAAAAGCGACCTGGATGGCGTTGGAGGCGATCCAGTGCCTGGGGGGCAGCGGCTATGTAAACGAATGCTCCACCGGCAGGTTGCTGCGCGATGCCAAGCTGTACGAAATCGGCGCCGGCACCAGCGAAATCCGGCGGATGCTCATTGGCCGGGAGCTGTTCAACGAAACTGCGGTATAGGGACGGCGGCTTTTCCGCCCTGGCGGCGTCAATCTGCGGGGTCTGCTTGTGCGGCGTAGCGCTGCTACGCCTCCGCGCGACTCCTCGATTTCCTGGCCAGAACGAAAAATCCACCGTCCTTAATAGATGGGCACTTATGATCGAGGAATACTTATGAGCACACTTAAAAGCAACATCAACAGCGCTTCCGCCGAGTTCAAGAATAACGCCACCCTGATGACGTCACTGGTGGAGGATCTGCGGCAGAAGGTGGCCAGGATCGCCCTCGGCGGCGACGAGAAGGCGCGCAAGAAGCATACGGAGCGGGGCAAGCTGCTGCCGCGGGAGCGGATCAGACAGCTGCTGGACGACGGCTCCCCCTTCCTGGAGATGTCCCAGTTTGCCGGCTACGCCATGTACGGCGACGACATCCCGGCCGCCGGGATCATCACCGGTATCGGCCGGGTCAGCGGCCAGGAGTGCGTCATCGTGGCCAATGATGCCACGGTCAAGGGGGGCACCTACTACCCGATAACGGTCAAAAAACATCTTCGCGCCCAGGAGATCGCCCGGGAAAACAACCTCCCCTGCATCTACCTGGTGGACTCCGGCGGCGCTTTCCTTCCCCGCCAGGACGAGGGCTTCCCCGACCGGGACCACTTCGGGCGAATCTTCTTCAACCAGGCAACCATGTCCGGCAAAGGGATCCCCCAGATCGCCGTGGTCATGGGCTCCTGCACCGCCGGCGGTGCCTATGTGCCGGCCATGTCCGATGAGAGCATCATTGTCAAAAACCAGGGAACCATCTTTCTCGCCGGGCCGCCGCTGGGCAAGGCTGCCACCGGCGAGGTGGTAACTGCGGAAGAACTGGGTGGCGCCGATGTCCACTGCCGCACCTCCGGAGTGACCGACCACTACGCCGCCAATGACAGCCATGCCCTGTCAATCGCCCGGCGGAGCATCGCCAACCTCAACCGGGTAAAAGCACCGCAGATATCGATTACCCCCAGTGAAGAGCCGCTCTATCCGGCCTCCGAGCTGTACGGCATCATCCCCACCGACACCCGCAAACCCTACGACGTACGCGAGGTCATTGCCCGGATCGTCGACGGCTCCGATTTTGACGAGTTCAAACAGCTCTACGGCACCACCCTGGTCTGCGGCTTTGCCCGCATCTGGGGGTACCCGGTGGGGATCGTGGCTAACAACGGCATCCTCTTCTCCGAGTCGGCCCTGAAAGGAACCCATTTCATCGAACTCTGCTGCCAGCGGGGCATTCCGCTCCTCTTCCTGCAGAACATCTCCGGCTTCATGGTGGGGAGCAAGTACGAAGCCGGCGGCAACGCCCGGGACGGCGCCAAGATGGTCACCGCCGTGGCCTGCGCCAATGTGCCCAAATTCACGGTGATCATCGGCGGCAGCTTCGGCGCCGGCAACTACGGCATGTGCGGCCGGGCCTACTCCCCCCGCTTCCTCTGGATGTGGCCCAATGCCCGCATCTCGGTCATGGGTGGCGAGCAGGCTGCCAGCGTCCTGGCCCAGGTGAAGCGGGACGGCCTGGAAGCCCAGGGGAAAGAGTGGAGCAACGAAGAAGAGGTTGCTTTCAAGACCCCGATCCGCGAACAGTACGAGCACCAGGGGCACCCCTACTATGCCAGCGCCCGCCTCTGGGACGACGGCATCATCGACCCGGCCGACACCCGCATGGTCCTGGGCCTGGGGCTGTCGGCAGCCATGAACGCCCCAGTGGAAAAAACCGAATTTGGCGTCTTCAGGATGTAGGAGAAGAGCATGCAGCCATTCAAACCGAGTGATCCTGATTACGAAAACCGGGTCCGCACCAGCTTTGGCCGCCAGGGGATCATGACCACCCTGGGCGCAGCCATGACCAGGGTTGCGCCGGGCGAAACCGAGATCGAATTCCCCTATGCACCCGATTTTACCCAGCATAACGGTTATATTCATGCCGGGGTAATGACCACGGTGGTGGACAGCGCCTGCGGTTATGCCGCCTACACCCTGATGCCGGCCGACAGCGACGTGCTCTCCATCGAATACAAGGTGAATTTCATGTCACCGGCAATTGGCGAGAAGTTCAGGTGCGTCGGTAAAGTTGTCAAGGCCGGCCGGACCGTCACCGTCTGCAGCGGCGATGTCATTGCCGTCAACAACGGTGCTGAAAAAACGGTGGCCACCATGCTGGCAACGATGATTACCATGAAAGCGGAGCAAAAATAATGAGCGAAGCGACCATACTCACCCAAATCGACGACCGGGGCGTTGCCACCCTGACAATGAACCGGCCCGAGGTGCACAACGCCTTTGACGACCGCTTTATCGCCACCCTGACCGAAACCCTGGTCTCCATGGAACGGAACCCGGCGGTGCGACTGGTAATCCTGGCGGCCAGCGGCAGCAGTTTTTCCGCCGGAGCAGACCTGGACTGGATGAAACGGATGGCGGGCTACTCAAGGGACGAAAACCTGGCCGACGCCCTGGGGCTGGCCGGACTGATGCAGCAGCTCAACTCCCTGGCCAAGCCGACCATCGCCCTGGTGCAGGGGGCTGCCTATGGCGGCGGGGTCGGGCTGGTCGCCTGCTGCGATATCGTCCTGGCCACCCGGCGCGCCAGCTTCTGCCTCTCTGAAGTGAAGCTGGGGCTGATCCCGGCGGTCATCTCCCCCTACGTCATGGCGGCCATGGGAGAAAAGGCCTGCCGCCGCTACTTCCTGACCGCCGAACCATTCGATGCGGCGGAAGCCCTACGTCTCGGACTGGTGCATGAGGTGGTGGACAATGAAGAGGCCCTGGCTGCGGCTGCAGAAAAGCTCACCACCATGCTGCTGCGCAACAGCCCCCAGGCGCTGACCGCTGCCAAGGAGCTGATTGCCGCCGTTGCCGGGCAGCCGCTCACCAGCGGGCTCATTGCCGGCACTGCCGGCCGCATTGCCGATCAGCGGGCGTCCAGCGAAGGCAAAGAGGGTGTGACGGCATTTCTGGAAAAGAGGAAGCCCAACTGGATCAAGGGGTAGGCAGATGAAGAGACTCTACTGGGAAGATCTGGCCGAAGGTGCGGCTCTCGACTGCCGCAATCTGATCTTCAGCCAGGAGGAGATTATCGAGTTTGCCGTCAAGTACGACCCGCAACCGTTTCATATTGACGTACAGGCTGCAGCGGCATCCCGCTTCGGCGGCATCATCGCCTCATCGCTGCAGACTCTCTCGGCCTGCACGCGGATTCTGGTGGATGCCCAGGGGGAGATGGCCATCCTTAGCGGGCTAGGCATTGAAGAGGTGCAACTTCCCAACCCGGTAAGACCTGACGACCGGCTCACCATCGCAGCGCACTGGGCCGAACTGAGACGATCGCGGAGCAAGCCTGATCGGGGTATGGCGGTGCTGCGCTTCACCGGGGTGAACCAGAAGGGCGAAACAGTCATAGCGTCTGGCTTCAAGTACATGATCGCCTGTCGCAACTGATTAACAGGACCAAGAGCGCTACCAAGCACAGAATAAAAGGATACCTGCCATGTTCAATAAAATCCTGATTGCCAACCGCGGCGAAATCGCCTGCCGTGTCATCCGTACCGCCAGACGTCTCGGCATCCAGACCGTGGCAGTCTATTCCGATGCCGACGCCAACGCCATCCATGTCAAGGCCGCCGACGAAGCCTTCCACATCGGCGCAGCCCCGGCCAGGGAGAGCTACCTGCTGGGTGAGAGGATTCTGGCCGTTGCCAAAAGCTGCGGCGCGGAAGCGATTCATCCCGGCTACGGCTTCCTCTCGGAAAATGCCGACTTTGCCGCGGCCTGCGCCAAAGCCGGCATCGTCTTCATCGGCCCGACGGTGGAAGCGATCCTGGCCATGGGCTCCAAGAGCGCAGCCAAACGGATCATGGAAAAAGCTGCCGGGCCGCTGGTACCGGGCTACCACGGCGAAGAGCAGGATGCCGGCTTTCTGGCAGCCGAGGCGGGCAAAATCGGTTTCCCCCTGCTGATCAAGGCCACGGCCGGCGGCGGCGGCAAGGGAATGCGGGTGGTGCGCAGCCAAAGCGAATTCAGCGACGCCCTGGCCGGTGCCAAGCGGGAAGCGCTCTCTTCCTTCGGCGATGACAAGGTCCTCCTGGAGCGCTACCTGACCAAGCCGCGCCACGTGGAGATCCAGGTATTTGCCGACAGCCAGGGCAACGTCATCCACCTGTTCGAGCGGGACTGCTCGGTGCAGCGCCGCCACCAGAAGGTGGTGGAAGAGGCCCCGGCCCCGGGGATGACTACGGAGCTGCGGCAGCAGATGGGCGCCGCCGCCTGCGCAGCCGCCAAGGCCATCGGCTATCTTGGCGCCGGCACGGTGGAGTTCCTGCTGGACGAGGACGGCTCCTTCTATTTCATGGAGATGAATACCCGCCTGCAGGTGGAGCACCCGGTAACCGAGATGATTACCGGCCAGGACCTGGTGGAGTGGCAGCTGAAGGTTGCTGCCGGACAAAAGCTCCCCCTGGCCCAGGAACAGCTGGTCATCAGCGGCCATGCCTTTGAGGCCAGGATCTATGCGGAAGACCCTAGTCGCGACTTCCTGCCGGCCACCGGCCGCCTGTCCCACCTGCGCACCCCGGCCGAGACCCCCCACGTGAGGATTGACACCGGCGTCACCCAGGGGGATACGGTCAGCAGCCACTACGACCCGAAGATCGCCAAGCTGATCGTCTGGGATGACAGCCGCGAAGCGGCCCTCCGCAGGCTCAGGGCAGCCCTGGCCGACTACCAGGTCGTCGGCGTCACCACCAATCTCGCCTTCCTGGCCTCCCTGGCGGCCAACAGCTCCTTTGCCGCCGCCGAGCTGGATACCGGCTTCATTGACAAGCATCATCAAGCTCTCTTTCCCGAAAAGACAGCTGCCAGCGATGAAATCCTGGCTTTGGCAGCACTCTACCTGCTCCTGACCAGAAATCGGGAAGCCGCTGCCACGGCAACCGCGTCAAAAGATCCCTGGTCACCCTGGCATATGGCCAACGGCTGGCAGATGAACTGCGACAACCATCAGACCATCACCTTCAGCTATAACGGCGCTGAAGTGGCGGTAACCGCCCATTTCCGGGACAACGGCTACCTCCTCGACCTGCCAGGTGCCTCCCTCGTCGCCAGCGGCGTGCTGGAGAGCGACGGCAGCATCTTTGCCGACCTGGGGGGGAGGCGGGTACGCGCCACCGCCAGCCACTGCCAGGGGGAACTCACCATTATGGCCGCCGGCAAGGTGCACCAGCTCACGGCCTGCGATCCATCGGCCGCCCTGGGGGATGAAGCCGACGCCGGCGGTAGCCTGGCTGCCCCCATGCCGGGCAAGATCATTGCCGTGCTGGCCGAGCAGGGGGCCAAAGTGGAACGGGGCACGCCGCTGATTATCATGGAGGCGATGAAGATGGAACATACCATCTCGGCGCCGGCCGCCGGCTCGGTGGTGGAAATTTTCTACGCCGCCGGCGATCTGGTCAACGAAGGGGCGCCGCTGCTGGAGTTTGCCCCGGCTGAGAGCTGAATGTAATATGGCAGGTGAGCACTGCCTGCGTTCGTCTGCCGAGGCCATTGCTGCACTTCTAGGCTCATTGCGCTACAGTCGATAAACTCGCTGCGCTCAGACAATATCGACTGTTTACGCTTCATTTCGCCAAGAATTGCTACGCAATAGCCTCGAATGACTCACTCCGGCAGCCCTCACCTGCCATCATAGGAGCAATAGAGTGCGACTCCCCAAATTTGTCAAAATCGTCGAAGTCGGTCCCCGGGACGGACTGCAGAAAGAGCGGCTGATCGTCCCGGCTCAGTACAAGATCGAGCTGATCAACAAGCTGACCGCCTGCGGCCTGTCATCCATCGAGTCAACCAGCTTCGTCTCCCCCAAGTGGGTGCCCCAGATGGCCGACAATGCCGAGGTCATGGCCGGTATCGAACGGAGACCAGGGGTCTCCTACCCGGTGCTGGTCCCCAACCTGCAGGGATTCGAGGCGGCCGTGGCTGCCGGAGCCACCGAGGTGGCTGTCTTCGGTGCCGCTTCGGAAACCTTTTCCCAGAAGAACATCAACTGCTCCATCGAGCAGAGCATCGAGCGGTTTGCCAAGGTAACCCGGGCCGCGACCAAGCGGGGGGTCAAGGTGCGCGGCGCCGTCTCCTGCGCCCTCGGCTGCCCCTACGAAGGGGAGATCGCCCCTGAGTCGGTGGCCAATGTGGCGGCGCGGATGTTCGAACTGGGATGCTACGAAATCTTCCTCGGCGACACCATCGGTGTCGGCACACCGGTCAAGGCGCAGCTGATGGTGGATGCCGTGGCCAACAAGGTTCCCAGAGAAAAGTTGGCGGTCCATTTCCACGACACCTACGGCCAGGCGCTGGCCAACATCCTGGCGGTGCTGGAGCGGGGCATCTCGGTAGTGGACAGCTCGGTCGCCGGCCTGGGGGGCTGTCCCTATGCCACCAACGCCGCCGGCAATGTCGCCAGCGAGGACCTGCTCTACATGTTGCACGGAATGGGCATTGAAACAGGAGTTAATCTTGACAGTCTCATCGAAGCAGGTAATTATATCTCCGAAATTCTCGGCCGCCCCTCCGGTTCACGGGTAGCCAGGGCAAGAGCAGGGTGCAAATAACAGTTCCGTTCAACCTGATTCCATAAAGAGGGAGGAAGAGCATGTCAAACCAGCTTGATTTCACCGTAGGCGGACTTCTTGATCATATCGCGGGCAAGTACCCTGATCGCGATGCCCTTATCTACCACGAGCGCAATCTGCGCTACAGCTGGAGCCAGTTCAACGAGCGCTGCCGCCAGGTGGCCAAGGGACTGCTGAAGATGGGGGTTAAAAAGGGGGACAACCTCTCCATCTGGGCCTACAACGTGCCCGAATGGGTGACCCTGCAGTTTGCCACTGCCAAGATCGGCGCCATCCTGGTGACAGTCAACACCAGCTACAAGTCGGCCGAGCTGGAATACATCCTGGGCCAGTCCGACTCCACCACCCTCTTCATGGTCAAATCCTTCAAGGACAGCGACTACGTGGCCACGGTCAACGAAGTCCTGCCCGAACTGGCGACCTCGGGCGCCTGTAACCTGAAATCTGCCAAACTCCCCTACCTGAAGAATGTCATTTTCATCGGTGACGGCGCCCCGGCCGGGATGATGAACTTCGAGGAGATCGTCAAACTGGGCGCAGGGGTCAGTGATGCCGAGCTGGCCGCAGTAGAGGCAACCCTGGATTGCCACGAGACCATCAACATGCAGTACACCTCCGGCACCACCGGCTTCCCCAAGGGGGTCATGCTGACCCACTACAACGTGGTCAACAACGGTTTCAACATTGGCGAGTGCATGAAGTTCACTGAAAACGACCGGCTCTGCATACCGGTGCCGTTCTTCCACTGCTTCGGCTGCGTCCTCGGGGTCATGGCCTGCGTCACCCACGGCACCACCATGGTGCCGGTGGAGATCTTCGACCCGCTCAAAGTCCTGGAGACCATCGAGAAGGAGAAGTGCACCGCGGTCCACGGCGTCCCGACCATGTTCATCGCCGAACTGGAGCACCCTGATTTTGAAAAATTCGACCTGAAGACCCTGCGCACCGGCATCATGGCAGGCTCCAACTGCCCCATCGAGGTAATGAAAAAGGTGATCAGCAAGATGCACGCCTCGGAGATCACCATTGCCTACGGCCAGACCGAATCATCACCGGTTATCACCCAGACCCGGACCGACGATGCCATCGAGCTGCGGGTCGCCACCGTCGGCCGCTCCCTCCCCGATGTGGAGGTGAAGATCGTCGACATCGAGACCGGCGAGGCGCTGCCGCCCGGCAAGCAGGGTGCGCTCTGCACCCGCGGCTCCCACGTCATGAAGGGTTACTACAAGATGCCGGACGAAACTGCCAGGGCCATCGACCCGGAGAAATGGCTCCACACCGGCGACCTGGCCATCATGGACGAGAACGGCTACTGCAAGATCACCGGCCGGATCAAGAACATGATCATCCGCGGCGGCGAGAACATCTACCCCCGGGAGATCGAGGAGTTCCTCTACACCCACCCCAAGGTCTCCGATATCCAGGTCTACGGCGTGCCTGACCGCAAATACGGCGAGCAGGTCATGGCCTCCATCATCCTCAAGAAAGGGATGGAGATGACTGAGGAAGAGGTGCGGGAGTTCTGCACCGGCAAGATCGCCAACTACAAGATTCCCAAGTATGTCAAGTTCGTGGAGAGCTACCCCATGACCGCGTCGGGCAAGATTCAGAAATTCAAGATGCGGGATATGGCGATAAAAGAATTGTCACTAGAGGATGCAGGGCCAACAGCCTAGCAAGAAGGGCTCCCGGCAGCGGGGGCCCTTTTTTATGGCAATGTCCCTTTCAAGCCCCGTCTAATCCCCCTTGACAGACATCTCCCTGCAAAGTAATGTGAACAAACTTTTATGCACTGGGGCCAATGATGGCACTTGAGGAGAAATCACAGATTGCAGCCGCAGTGCCGCTGTTAGCGACGCTGCGGCTGTTTGTGTTTTAAGCGGATGTTGCCGGGATAAGTAGTCAGGCAGGTTCCTTAAATGAGACACTTGTTACCTATATGCGGAACATGTTCCCTATATAGGGTTGCCACCAATAAGTAGTTAGTTAATAAAAAATATAGGTGGAGCTTTGACAGGAGCATACGTTATGAACTCTAGTGATAACAGAAAAATTAGAATTGCGATTTTACTGGTTTTAATATTTTTAGTTGTCAAAAGTTTCAATGAAATTGGGATGTTGTCACTTTTGAAGGCAGTTGGGATTTCATTTTAATATCTGCACCAATGCTCGCATTAGCCTATAAATTTTATTCCGAATTCAATAACAGATTTGCACCATTCAAAAAAGCGATTGGGATGTTATCAGTACCAATTGGCCTCTTTTTTTGGAAGTACTTACATTCGGTCTCAAAATATTACGAAACAATATTCGCTTTGTTTTTTTGCTACCTCTTGATCCTTATTGTGTACATTGAGGATGACGTAAATAAGCTCAATGGGGCCGAAAATGTAGGGCCAGAAACAATATCTAACCTGGATGATGCACCTGACCAAAAGACCGTCAGGTGATCTCCCCTGCCGTTAGCTACATGCAAAAAACCGGTTCAATCCACCTTAGGAGGTTACACTATGCCACCATTTGTGCCATTCATTGTCCTGCTGTTCATCATCGTCACCACCCTGGCAGCATCCATCAGGATTCTCAAGGAGTACGAGCGGGGGGTGGTTTTTCGTCTCGGCCGCTGTGTCGGCGTCCGCGGTCCTGGCCTGATTCTGCTGATCCCGTACATTGAGCAGATGACCATCGTGCCGCTTAGGACGGTGGCCAACGAGATCCCTCCCCAGGATGCGGTTACCAAGGATAATGTGACCATCAAGATCACAGCGGTGGTCTATTCCAAGGTGGTGGATCCGAAAAACGCCATCATCGAGGTGGAGGATTATGCCTATGCCCTGCGGCAGCTGGCCCAGACCGCCCTGCGCGCCGTGATCGGCAAACATATCCTTGACGATGTCCTGGGGGAACAGGACAAGCTGCAGGAGGCGATCAGCGTTGCCCTGGCGAGCCAGACAAACAAGTGGGGGGTGAAGATCGACCACGTGGAGATGAAGAATATCGACCTCCCCATCGAGATGCAGCGCGCCATGGCCAGGGAGGCCGAAGCGGAGCGGGAGCGGCGGGCCAAGAACATCCATGCCACCGGCGAACTGGAAGCATCGGAAAAGCTCTCCCAGGCGGCCTCCATCCTGTCAAACACCCCCGGCGCCCTGCAGCTGAGAACTCTGCAGACCATGACCGAAATCGCCACGGAGAAGAACTCCACCATCCTCTTCCCCTACGAACTGATGAATGCGGTCAAGGATCTGGTGGCAAAATAGCCGTATTGGAGCAGATGTCATGGGCAATCAGGAGATAATCAGAACCGACACCACCCTGGTAAGGATCATGGAACTGGCCATTGGGGAGTCAAACGCCTGGCACTATCATTCCGAGATTGCCGATTTCTTTGTCTGCTTGAGCGGCAGTCTGCAGCTCGACACAAGGAATCCTGACGCAACCATCCTGCTGCAGCCGGGCGAGACCTTCCGGGTGCAGCCGCCGCAGTGGCACCGGGTGCTGAACCCCGGCCATGAAACCGCCCGCTACCTGCTGGTGCAGGGGGTCGGCAAGTACGATTTCATCACGGAGCGCGTTTGATGAGAAAGACCGTTATTACCAGCCGGCTATTGCTGACACTGCTCTGCTTCATCCTGGGCACAACCTGCTCGTTCGCCGCAGTGCCGCCATCGTCCATCAACCTGAGCGTCGAGGCCTCCTGCAGCGATCTGGCTGCCATGATCAACAAGGCTCTCCCCAAAGAGCTGTACAAGGGGAAGGGGGGGCTGGGCATCACCGTTACGGTGCTCCGGACCGGCCCGGTAACCGTGGCAGCAAGTGATAACTTCGTTTACTTCGCCCTCCCCATCCAGCTGACCTTCAGCAATGCCCTGTACGAAAGCTATCCCTTGCGGGCCGGGCTCCGCTTCCGGGCCAGGGTGAGCGTCCTGCCTGACTGGCGCCTCAGGACCGAGCTTTACTACACCGGCCTGACCGACAACCTGGTCGACAACTTCAAGCTGGGGCCGATCTCCCTGAAGCCGAAGAGCCTGGTGGAGAACGTTTCCCAGCCGGTACAGCAGCTGCTGGCGCCAATCATCGACACCAAGGTGAACGAGTCGGTCCAGCTGCGCGCCAAAATTGCTCCGCTCTGGCAGAGCGCCTTTGAACCGAAACTGGTCAGCAAGGAGTTCAGCGCCTGGCTGAAGCTGACCCCGCAAAAGATTGTCATGACCCCACTACTGGCGGCCAGCAACAGGCTGTTGCTCTCCATCGGCGTCATTAGCGGCGCCGAAATAACCATCGGCCCGAAACCGGCGGCCACACCGGCGAGACAGCTGCCGCCGGTGCAGCAGGTCGGAACCCTGGACAACAGCTTTCATATCCAGCTGGGGGCCGATATCTTCTTTGCCGACCTCACGGCGGCCCTCAAGCCGGTGCTGCTTGACAAGAGCTTCGGTGACGACAAGAAGATCACCATCAAGAGTTTCCACCTGCAGGGTGACGAGGGGCGCCTGGTGGTAGTCCTGACCAGCACCGGTGATTTTGACGGTGAACTGACCCTCTTTGCCAAGCCGGTGTACAACCCCCAGCAGAATAGCCTGACCTTTGAAAACATCGACTTTGACACCAGAAACGCCGGCTGGCTGATCAGTACCGGCAGCTGGCTGTTCAGCAGCACAATCCGCGAAACGATCAAGACCAAGCTGGATGCCGCGGTGGTCGAGCAGCTGGACAAGGCCCGCAGCAAGGCCTCCAGCGCGTTGTCAGCGGTACAGGTGGCCGAGCATGTCAAGCTGTCCGGCGCTGTCAAGTCCCTTACTCTGGGGGAGGCGACGGTGCAGAAGGACCGGCTGACGCTGCAGATCGTGGTCCAGGGGGAGTCGAGCGTCAGCCTGAAATAGGTCAGTCGCTCCCTCCCGTTTTCCCCCCTCCCCATACCTACAACAG
>VEOV01000381.1 GCA_012026855.1 Geobacter sp. | reverse complement strand
GCCCCGGCTGTTTCCGTTCGATACGGCTCTCACCGCCGCCTGATCAGAGATATTCAGCACTCACTGAGGTAATTATGAACTATCAGGACGAATTCAGAGATAAGGAGCTGGTGCAAGGGCTGGCCGAGCGGCTGCACCGGCGCGTTGCCGGTTGCGGTCGGACCATGACCTTCATGGAGGTCTGCGGCACCCATACCATGGCCATCTACCGCTTCGGCCTCCGCTCCCTGCTGCCGCCGGAGATTCGGCTGGTTTCTGGGCCGGGCTGCCCGGTCTGCGTTACTCCCAACGGTTATCTGGACCGGGCCATTGCCATTTGCCGTCTCCCGGACGTGATTACCGTCACCTTCGGTGACATGATGCGGGTGCCGGGTTCCAGCTCATCACTCCTGGTGGAGCGGGCCAGGGGGGCCGATATCAGGATCGTATATTCCCCGCTGGATGCGGTGGCCATTGCCGAGAAAAACCGGGACAAGCGGGTCGTTTTCCTCGGTGTCGGCTTCGAGACGACGGCACCGACGGTGGCCGGGAGCATTCTTGCTGCCGGGGCAAAAGGGCTTAACAATTACTTTGTCCTGGCAGCCACCAAGACGATCAACATTCCGATGCAGGTGCTGGCTGCCGACCCGGAGATCGGCATCGACGGCTAAATCTGCCCGGCCCACGTAAGCGCCATTATCGGCGCCGATGCCTACCGTCCCCTGACAGAGCAGTTCCATACCCCTTGCGTCATCACCGGTTTCGAGCCGGCCGACATGCTCCAGGGGATTCTGATGCTGGCTGAGCAGCTCCTGGCCGGTGAGAGCCGGGTGGAGATCCTGTATAGCCGGGTGGTTCGGCCGGAAGGGAATCCCAGGGCCAGGGAGATTCTGGCTCAGGTCTTTACCCCCTGTGATCCGGCCTGGCGTGGGGTCGGCGTCATTCCCGGCAGCGGCCTGGCCATCAGAGAGGAGTATGGCGCCTTCGATGCCGAAAAGATGCTGACTGTGGAGGTAGAGCCGGTCAGGGAACATCCCGGCTGCTCCTGCGGCGAGATTCTCAAGGGGAAGATGGCGCCAAGCGACTGTGCCCTGTTCGGCAAGGTCTGCACTCCCGAAAATCCGGTCGGCGCTTGCATGGTTTCCAGCGAAGGGAGCTGTGCCGCGGCCTACAAATACGGGGAGTGAACATGCGCCGCAAAGAAAGAGAGATTACCGACAGAGGAGCGATCGACGCCATCATCAGGAGCTGCCGGGTCTGCCGCCTCGCCATGAGTGACAATGGCCAGCCATATGTGGTGCCCCTCAGTTTCGGCTATGATGGCACGTTTCTCTATTTTCACGCGGCCCGGGAGGGGCGGAAGGTAGAGATCCTGAAGAAGAACAGCCGGGTATGCTTCGAGTTCGAAATTCTTGAAGAGGTAGTTACCGCCAGCCAGGCCTGCAACTGGAGCATGCGCTACCAGAGCGTCATCGGCTTCGGCAGCGCCGAAATAGTGATCGAGCCGGCCGCCAGGATCGCTGCCCTCAACTGCATCATGGGCCAGTACAGCGGCAGCAGCTGGACCTTCGATGAGCAGGCGCTGGCTGCCACACTGGTTGTGCGTGTCAGGATCGGGGAGATCGGCGGCAAGGCGCGGCTATAGTGAAGGCAGTCTGTCTCAATGGCTTACCCAGTCACTCTTTTTGACCAGTTGTGGTGACGCCCCCCTGGTCAGCGTGACTATGTAGCACCCCTTGGATGCATAGCGCTGACCGGGACCAAAGCTGATTCGCTCGTACAGCGGGACATCCAGGTCCTTGATCATGGCGATGTTGTCGAGGAAATAATCCCTGAAAACATCATCCTTCATGGCGAAAAGAGCCTGGTTGAGCACTGAGACTAGGGCAATGGATTTTTTGGCTGTCTGGCGGAGTTCTGCCGTCTGGAGCTTGTCCATTCCCGGCGAGTGGTTTAACCGGTCGTGCGCCTCTTCGTCAGCCGGCAGGCGGTAGGGGAAGGTGATATGGGCTATGTCGCGGAACTCATCGGGCACAGCCCGCACCTCTTTCCCCAGGTAGCTTGCCGACAGCAGCAGCAACTCCGGTCGGGAACCGCTTTTTAACAGTGCACCCAGGCCGTTGAGCGCTTCAGCGCCATCCCAGACCACGATTACCGCCGGTCGCTTTGCCACCAGCTGCTGAACATCACGATTTTCTGCCACCGCCTCATCCCCCTTGAGCAAGACCGTTACACCCTGCCGCTGTCCGGACTCCTGTCTGGCCGCATCAAATCCCTGGGCCAGTGCTCTCCCCCGTGGCGAATCCCTGACTACCTGTACAATCTCTCTTGCATCCTCCTCTGGGAGCCTGGCACTGACAAATTTTGCCGCTGCTGCGCCCTCCTGGTACAACCCCTTTGACAGGTAGAGTGTGTACCAGTCGCTGTCGTTCAGCACGGGCAGATCGGTGTGCGGGAACAGGCTGGGGATCCGGTTGGTTTCCGAGAAAGCGTGCATGACGCTCCAGTCACCGGTCGTAATGCCGCCGACCAGAGCGAAGACCGGTTGGGAGCGGTAATATTCCTCCAGTTGACTGCGCCAGGTCGAGGGCTTTCCTTTCAGCACCCAGCGTGCCAGTGCGATCCGCTTATACTGGGCATTCTTGTTGTTGCGGGCATAGAGTCGGGCTGTGCTGGAGTTTTTTCTGGTTTCAAACAGATTGGCAAGCCGGTTCCATTCAGTGATGTAGCTCTGCAATGGCCCGATCATGGCTGTCACCCGCTCTGTCGGAACCTCTTCGGTAATGACTGTTGCCAGGTGCAGGGTTTTGTTGCTGATCCCGGGAGAGATTTCGGCGGAGAGGGATTTTAGGTAGGCTATCAGCGTTGCCGTATCCTGTTCGCTCAGATAGTAGCGCGGCATGGCGTCACTCAGGACGCGCCCGGCAGGGTCAACACCGTTCAGGAGAACTTTGGCCAGTGTGGCGTCGGTGTATGCCGGTCTGGGGGGCGGTGGTGCCGGTGGATTGCCAGACTTTGCGCCACCCATGCCACTCATTGGTGGGGGGCTGAAGGAGCGGGGCTGATAGAGTGACCGGCCGGTGGTTGATGTTGTGACAACACCCCCCTCGACTGAGCCGAGACCGCTGCGCATGTGGCAGCTGATGCAGCTGAACGCTGACCCGGCAAAATCGGTGTCTTTGGTAACCACCCCCAGCAGCGGTTTGCCTGAAGGGAGAATGCCGTGACGGTAAATCTGCTCCCCCTGAAGCAATCGATCTGTCTCGGTGGCCTGGGAAGTGCCGGCCTGCAGCGGCGTAGTTGCAGATAGCATTACTGTTAAAAACAGCGTTGTGAGACAGCTGCGGGGAGATATTTTCATTGTAGATTCCATGGGTAGGTTCCCTTGCGAGTCCTGCTGCTCGTAGATTTTACAGGAGTTTCAAGGTGTTATGCCGTTGTTTCGTACGCTTGCCATGCGAATATTTGTTGTTATACTCATGCAAGACAATGATGTTGTAAATAAAACAGTGTGAATTTTGAGAAAATTCTTTATAATATTTGTAAAGTTTCTTGGCGTCGATTCTGACGGCGCCTAACGCTATTTTCCTGCAGTGCTCAAGTACGATAATCCAGGCAATTAAGACTGAATGCAGCATTTCTGATCAGCTAATAATAAATTTTCCAGTATGTCAAGCCGCTTAGGGGAGGTACAGATTATGGCAAGAAATGTCAGCCGAATGTCCCGGGTTAAGGTATTGCAGCCATTATGACGGCAGCGCTCCAGACGGTGGTAATTGCCCATGCTGCTCCGACGATCAGTTCGTCGGACTACCGCAAACCGATCCTTGATCCTTCTTCACAGACCAATGCCTGGACAAACATCATCCCCAATGCCCTGGCCGGGTACTTTACCTACACCCCCTATACCACGGCCGATGCGGTCAAACTTGGGTTCCCGGCTTCCTGCGGAAGGCTGCCCGACGATCCGGCAAGTACTGAAGACTGTTACACCATTTCGGTAAAAAAATTCCAGCAGGCACTTAGCTTGCCAGCTGCATGGGGTTTCGGTGGCCAAGGGCTGCTGAATGCCAGTGGTGATCCATTCGGTTCAGTAACATGGGTCTACGGTTACGGCTCGGGCGGAGTCAACTGGTCGCCACCCGGAGCAGCTGCCGGTGTATCGGTTACCGGTAATGCCCCCAAACCGTTTACTGATGGCACCATTAGTACTACCGGCATCTGGCATTTCCCCGCACCGACCATCAAGAGCACAAAGGGGCGTCCGGTACGAGTCACCTGGCTGAACGAGCTCCCCAACGATAAGCCGACCGGCTTCGATCCCACCCTGTGCGATGATTCGCCTTATAACTGTTACCCCTACAACCGCATCTCCACTCACGCCCACGGCGCCCATACTAACCCGGACAGTGATGGTTTTGCCAAGGCCTGGTTCACGCCACTCTTTGCCCAGAAAGGCCAGGATTGGGTCTCCACCGTAAAGTACGGACCTGAAGGGACCTATCGCTATCCCATGGACCAGCCGGCCGGAACCCTCTGGTACCATGACCATGCAATGGGCTTGACCCACAATAATACCAACATGGGGATGGCCGGCTTCTTCCCCGTAACCGACGACAACGAGAAGCTGTTGCCTGACTCTTAAACACAT
>VEOV01000296.1 GCA_012026855.1 Geobacter sp. | reverse complement strand
GCGCCATACTCATTTATCGCCAAAGGCCCGATCTGGCGCAACGCCATCAGATTGAACAGGAGATGAATAATCCCCCCATGAAGATAATTGGCAGTCAGTAGCGACCAGTAATTGCCGAAATTGTTTACAGGTATTGTCCCGGTGGCACCAAGAAGCATCATGCTGTATTGACTAGGTGACAGGAGGCCAACCGGTGGAACAATCATTATGGAAATTGCATAATAGATAATATTGAGGGTAATGATCGCTGTGATGATGCTTTCACTTGCAACCGTGCCTTTTGTCCAATTCAGGATTTTCCATAACGGTGCGGAACGAGCCGTACCGCACCAGGAACAGACGGTTTCTTCACTACCTATCAGTTGTCTGCAGCGAGGGCAGAGCGTTGCGCGTGGCATACCGGTAAACTCCTGAAACTGAAATCTTGTGCAAACCTGCCGATGGTTGTTTTTTTCTCCGGCCGCTAAAAAGCACCTGTTCTGATCTGGACAGTAGTCTCATGGGTATCGCCCGCTACGGTCAGATACAATGTGCCTCCCGAAATGGTAATGGACCAGTTGATGGAGCGCTGCAGCAAAGAAGCAAGGGTAGTTATAAACTCCTGGTCGATGCTGACAACAATCAGATTGGCAATCCTGGCCAACCTGGCAAGATGCTGCTGTTCCCAATTGGACAGTGCCCTGCCGAACGCCAGCAGAGCCACCCGGGCGGCATGGCGCGATGCTTTCATGATACGGTCCCCATCCGGCAAGCCAACCTCAACCCAGAATCGAGGTTTGCCGTCCGGCCCGATGACCCACAGGTCCGGCTCGTCGCTAGCGCTGAGGCCTTTTGTAAATATCAGTTCCGGCTCGGAGAAGATTGCCAGCGCCAGCAGCCTTGCGATCAACCGTTCCTCTGTTTCCGATGGGTGCTGAGCCACCGTGGCCTGGATTGATTCGTAGACTCCTCGATCGATGTCGGCAAGCTGGATATTCACACGAAATACTCTGGAGGGGAGTGCCATAAATTCCTTTTGGTAAAGTAATGCCATAACAAAACAAGGAGGCAGCCAATCAGATGCTAACTCCTTGCAGATCACGGATCAAATGCATCAACTTTAAAACTTTACGCCGATAAAAATATTTTTCATAGCCTGTATTTTTTGAAAATCAGTGCTATCTTTTAACCAGAAGCAAGGAACAAAATCTGCACATAGGAGGCATCGTCAATATGGAGGATACTCCGCCTGGCAGGTAAATGCAGTCACATAGTAGTGCAGTTGGAATCCGGAGGCAAGTGGAGCCGGAAACTGTCTTGAAAAGAAATTTAAAGCAGCGTGATAAAAGAAGCCCACCTATACAGAGGTGGGCTTTTCATTTTCTCCACCTCGGGAAATGCCAAGATGAAAATATACAAATTTGCTGATTGCTCATTAATTACAAATGGTATTTAATATATAATCCGCTTAAGAGAGCCGGATAATTTATTGAATTTCTATAAATGTAATGTGCAGCAATCCCATTACCTCCTGAACTGAGCACAAAGGATTTAATCCAGGTACATTCATGGCTAGTAAGTTAAACAAATGGCAATATATCTGGTTAGTAATTGTATTGCTGTACGGCAGCATTGTGCTTAACAAGGCCATTAAAGAGTATGTCTACATCTATGACAGCAGGCATTATGATAAAGTCATCAATGCCATGGATCAAAGCAACAGAGATCTGTATTTCGCCCAGAAATGCAACACGATAGATACCGAACCCGACGCCCCGGAACCGTTGTGCTACTCACTAACGACAATTGATTCAGGTACAATGTACTTTGACATTGCAACATCCAGACAGGATGCAGAGAGAATTCAGAAAAATTACAATGACGTGGCATACAATTTCATGATTTTTGCCACTATCAAATTTCTGACTCTCTTTAGCCTGTTGTGGTTGATTCCGTCGGTTATTTTTTACCCTTTCTGGGAATGGTTTGTTGATGGCTATAACAGGAGTAACGACAATGATCTGAATGGCAGGGACTCTTCATCCACAGGAGAGATCGGCACACAACGTATTGAAAATCTCATGACCAGATACTTCAACTTTCTTGACCGGAAAGGAACCGTCTTCAATTTCGCGTTAGGATTGGGATTTGCAGTACTCTTCGGCGCTTTCGATATCTTGGCACCTTCGAAGTATTCATTCATGATGATGTATCTCTTTCCCATCGCACTGACTACCTGGTTTGCGGGCCAAACAGCCGGCTTTATTATTGTTATGGTCTGCATAGCTTTCTGGTCGTACACCACCTCACAATTCGATTTGCTTGCGCTTACCTGGAACATCATATCAACCCTGAGCATTTACCTCATGATATCAGTAATGCTCACAAAGCTGCGTTTTTTATGGGAAAAAGACAAAATACTCTCACGAACTGATCCCCTTACCGGCGTCATGAACAGAAGAGCATTCGATGAAATTGTTGAATATGAAATAATGAGCCTGCAAAGGCAAAACAGTCCGCTTTCCCTTGCCTACATAGACCTGGACAACTTCAAGCAGGTAAATGATCATTTTGGTCACAAGAAAGGTGATGAGCTACTCAAGGCCATTGTTGCCTGCTTCTCGAATAATCTGCGCAGAACTGACATTATAGCGCGCATGGGAGGGGATGAATTTGTTGTGTTTTTCCCTGGAACAGACCACAACGCGGTAAAACTTGTCATGCAAAAACTGATGGTTCATCTTCGCCTGCTATCAGAAGGGAATAACTGGCCGATTACTTTCAGCATCGGCGTTATTACCAGTGTTGACAGCAACTGTGATCTCGAAGAGATCATCTCTCTCGCAGACAAACTTATGTATGAAGTTAAACAGTCGGGGAAGGATAACATCAATTACTTCACTACCCAAGCAGCAGAAGATGCAAAATCAGCAGGACAAAGGTCTCCACACAAAAACCCTTATCTTGTTTTCCAAAAAGATCGATAGATATATTCCCCCCAAGCTATTGAACTGACCTACATTAAGCTATAAAAGCCCACCTGGAAACAGGTGGGCTTTTATTTTCCACGTACAATCCCTTACAGCTACTTCTTGTGACACTCTTTACAGGAGGTAGGCCCTTTGTTGTTTGCCGCATGGCAACCCTTACAGATATTGTGAGCCAGATCCTTGCCAAACCCCTCGATCTTGCCGCCAGCAGGTTTAGCATGACATTTACTGCAATCCTTCAGGTTTTCCTGATGCAGCTTGTGATTGAATGTTACCTTGCCCATGGAAGCAGGCAGCTCGATGGTATCCGGCCCTGCAGCCAGCACTACAGACGACAGTGACAAAATTGCGATTCCTGCCATGATTTTCGTAATAACCTGACCCATAAGTCCTCCGGAATTGGATTTGTACTACTGCATGGCATAATGCATTCACGGTGCCAAGCGTCAAGCCAGGCTAAAAGCCTGAAATTGCGTGCATTTATCCTGCAGCCGCAAGTCAGTATAAACAGATTGCAACCCCTTTTCATCCAGCCATACCTCAAATAGGGAATCCGGCCAGCAACATTACCGTTCATTAAGTAATTGAGAAATCGGCTCAAGTTTGCTATACAGAGGGGCAGGGAGAGATAATGCAGAAGGTGCTCATTACAAGTGCAGCCCAGTTATTTCTTAACAGGAACCTTGAGTTGCTGCGGCGCAGAGGGCTTCAACTCTGTTCAGTAACGCGTGGTGAAGACGCCATCAAGCTTCACAAAAAATATCGTTTTGACCTTATTCTCTCTGACATGGTCCTGGAAGAGATGGATGGCTGTACCCTGTGCAACCGGATTCTCAAGGATGACAATGTCCCAGTAGTCATCATCTGCCATAACACCCCTGCCAATATTGAAAAAGTTGAAACAAGCGGTGCAAGATCTTTTATCCTGAAACCTGTCAATCCGGTGCAACTGATGGAAGTGGTGGGTAGTTTTGTAGAACTCCAGGAGAGCAAGAGTCAACGGGTTACCCTGAATGTGCCGGTGTTAAGCAAGACCCCTGATGACGAATTTTTCTGTCGCGCCCATAACATCAGCAATACAGGCATGCTGCTGGCTTCTGAATACCAACTGGCCCTAGGGAAGAGAATCATCTGCAACTTCACCCTGCCCGACTCAACCGAGATCGAAACCAAGGGGGAAATTGTCCGCTCAGTAAGCACCTTTGAAAGCAAAACTCTTTACGGTGTCAAGTTTGTTGAGCACCCGCCATTCCATCAGCATGCCATCCATAGCTATGTCAGCTCTATTGCCGGCTTGATAGCCAACGCATAAACAGGCAAAATAGCTAGATCACCATACTAATCCCTGTTAGTTTCGAAAATCTCATCAAAATCAGCCGCTACTCGCCGAAAGGCGGCATGAACTTCAGGGTCAAAGTGTCCTGGCATTGTCCTGCCGTCTCCTTCGAGAATGATCGCGCTGGTTTTGTTATGGTCAAATGCGGGCTTGTAGACCCGCTTGCTCCTCAAGGCATCATACTGGTCAACCAGCATGACAATGCGTCCTTCCAGCGGAGTCTCCTCACCCCTGGTGCCGTATGGATAACCTGTCCCGTCCCACCTTTCATGATGGGTAGCAGCTATGCTGGCAGCCATCTGCAGCATCGGAAAGGAGGAGCCGGTCAGTATTTTCTCGCCGACAATGGTGTGCGTCTTCATCAGGGTAAACTCATCCGCAGTCAACGGCCCCTCTTTGAGCAGTATTGAATCAGGCATACCGATCTTGCCGACATCATGCATGGCACTGGCTATCCTTATGGTGGCGACAAAGTCTTCTTTCAGCCCCATGGCCTCAGCCAGCCTGCCGGCAAAGATTCCTATCCTTGAAATGTGCCTGCCGGTATCCTCGTCACGAAGTTCTGCGGCATTGGTAAGCCTTACAATTGTCTCTTCGCTCACTGCTCTAAGCTGGGTCAGAGCATCGGCAAGCTCACTTGTCCGCTTGGCAACGGTCTCTTCAAGTTCTATCTTGTAGTTTTTCTCCAGCTCGCGGAGCTAGCCAAAGCGAATTCCCTTTTCAATGGCATGAATCAGATGCGCAGGAGAGTACGGCTTGATAATCAGGTCAAATGCACCTTCCTTTACGGCAGCCACGGCAATGTTCAGCTCTGCATAGGCAGTCATCAGCACTACCGGCAGCTCTTCGTCCTTCTGACGGATACTCCGCAGCAGCTCAATCCCGGTAACTTCCGGCATGTTGACATCGGTCAGGACAAGGTCAAAACGTTCTTTTGCTATCTCTGCCAACGCCTTGTTCGCCGAATTGACGGCTGCCACTTCAAATCCCGAAAGCCGCAGCAGTGTGGCGGTACTGTCAAGGACATACTCATCATCGTCAACAACAATTATCCTGCCGTTTTCTTTACTCATCTATCCAGTACCTCTCTGACTGTCCGTAGTAAATCCATCGGAGCAATTGGTTTGGGCAGGAAAGTGGCAGTTTCATCCATCATCCCTTTTTCAATCAATGCCTCCCTGGTATAACCACTGATAAAAATCCCTTTGAGCCACGGAACTTCTGACTGCATCTCCCTGAAGGTATCCCAGCCGTTCTTGTGCGGCATTATTGCATCGGTAATGATCATTTTTATTTCGGCAGCCCCCTCTCTAAAGATCTGCAACGCACTGTTACCGTCACCGGCAATGAGCACACTGTAGCCAAACTCTTCCAGAAGGCTCTTGATAATCCCGAGTACATCAGGGTCATCCTCCACAAGAAGAAGTGTCTCACTCCCCCTTAAAGAAAGCCTGTCGGCTAATATCGGATTCCTGACCGGCTCTTCCTCCCCCGATTCCGCGGATTCGAATTTGAGCGGAAAATAGATATTGAACTGGGTCCCTTTTCCCGGCTCGCTGTAACAGGTAAGGAACCCTTTGTGCTGCTTGACGCAGCCATACACAACAGATAACCCGAGGCCGCTCCCCTTACCCACCCCTTTTGTGGTAAAGAACGGCTCGTAGATCTTCTCCAGGGTTTCAGCATCCATGCCAATGCCATTATCCGTAACGGTAAGCAGTGCATATTCGCCGATAGTTCCATAACCGTAGCGTTTGACAAATTCCTGATCGAGCATTGTCCGGCGCGTGCCTATCCAGAGCTCACCCCCCTGTGGCATGGCATCCCGTGCATTGCTGGCAAGATGCATAATGAGCTGCTCCACCTGAACACTGACCGCCAGAACCTCCAGAGGGGCCTCACTCAGAAAATTGTGCACCGTGATGTCGTCACCCACCAGTGACTCAATCAGCTTGCCAACTCTGGTAACAATATCATTCAGGTTCACCGGCAAAGGATTGCTTCTCTGCCTGCGGCTGAAGTCCAGCAACCCCTGAACCAGTCCTGCAGCACGATCAACAGCTCCCCTGATCTGCTTGAGTGATAAGGTTAGTGGCGACTCCTCCTGGGCATAGAACTCCATGATACCGGCATATCCGGAGATTGCAGTAAGGATATTGTTGAAGTCGTGGGCCAACCCGCCGGCCATGCGACCGATAGAATCCATTTTCTGGGAGTAGTGGAGCTGCTCCTCCAGCCTTACCCGCTCGCTGACATCTTCCTTCATGGCAAGGAAGTTGGTAATCATCCCGGCTGAATTTGTTATCGGAGCGACCAGCGTATCCTCCCAGTATAATTCGCCGTTCTTGCGTCTGCTGTGAAAACGGCCGCGCCATTCATCCCCGTTCCTGATGGTCTCAATCAGCTCACGATATACGTTAGCTGGGGCATCGACCCACTTGAAAATGGTAGATTTCTCCCCCAGGACATCTTCCATTGTATAGCCGGTCATTTCGGTAAAACGGGGATTAATGTACTCGATAACACCCTTTGTATCAGTAATGATTATCCCTGTCGGGCTTTGAGTCACGGCCTGGGTCAGTTTCACCAGTTCCTCTTCAAGCTTCTTCTGCTCGCTGATGTCCATATAGATACCCACAAGGCCGCCGATAGAACCGTCTATTGCCCCATAGGTCGCCTTGTGAAAAATCACATGCCGCAAAGTTCCGTCTGCATAGGGGGCAACACTACCGAAGACCTGCTCTCCCCCCCTTGCAAGCAGCTCGTCGTCGCCTTTACAGTAAATATCAGCAAGCTCCTGAACAAAAAAATCATGGGCTTTCTTCCCGATCACCTCGCTTCTCTTGGCGCCGGTTGCACTTTCAAAGGCACTGTTACAGCCAAGATAACGCCCTTGCACATCCTTGTAGTAAATGGGGTTGGGGATGGTATCGATCAGTGTCTGCAAGAATGCCAACTGCTGCGCCTGCAATAACTGACGACCAGTGATGAGCTTTATAATCCGCCAGGCAGAAAACGCCGTAAAGACAATGCCTGCCGACAAAAACATCAATGAAACAGCCAAATGATTATGCAAGTCTCTACTGTAACAGATGGCAAGATATGAAAGTGCTGTTGCCACAAGCGGCAGAGAAACCCACAAGACTATCTTTTCCTTGAGTCCCTTCCTGTACATGTTCACCTGCCGGCTTCAGCCAAGGGATTATAAATACACCTGAAAGATATTTACTCTTTGTCCAACTCAGCTCTGACGGCTTCCAGCAGCCTCACGGGAGGAAGTGGCTTCTTCAGAATCAGCACATCAGACGGCAAATTCTGCTTTGCAAGAAAATCTTCCGAATAGCCGCTGATGAACAGAATTTTTGCCTTTGGATTAACCTGGCGAATTTCATAAAACGCCTCGACACCCCTTTTTTTAGGCATTATTACATCAAGAATGCAGAGGTGCAGTGCATTGCCATGTTCTTTATAGAGCCTGGCTGCTTCGCTACCGTCAACCGCTTCTAGTACTTTGTAGCCAAACTGTTCCAGGGTGCTGCGGCTGAGCCCCAGTACCGACAGATCATCCTCGGCCAGTAGAATGGTTTCAGTGCCGCGCAGATGCCCCAGCGACGACAACAATTCGTTACGGGCAGATGCTTCGGGAGCGGCCGGAAGATAGATGGTAAAGGTGGTACCACGCCTCTCTGCCGATTCGCAGAGGATGCACCCGTTATGTTTCCTGATTATCCCGTAGCAGACTGACAGCCCCAGACCTGTTCCCTCACTATCTTTTTTCGTTGTAAATTGCGGGTCGAAGATCCTGGAAAGGGTATTCTCATCCATCCCTGTGCCGCTATCCGTAAATTCAAGGGTCACATAGTTTCCGGAAGTAGAAAGCCCATTTGCTGTTGCTGCGGCTTCATCCATGATGACGCGCCCGGTTTTTACCGAAATTGCGCCCCCTTTAGGCATGGCATCGCGGGAGTTGGTAGCCAGATTGATCAGTACCTGCTCAAGTTGTCCTGCATCAGCCATGACAGAGGAGTCACCTTCGCAGAGCGCAAGATCAAGTTCGATATCTTCGCGCAAAAGGCGCTTGAGCATCTTCTCAAAACCCTTGATGACCCTGTTTAACTCAACCCTGCGAATGTCTGTGAGTTGTCTTTTACTGAACGCGAGAAGGGAACGGGTAAGGTCTGCTGCTCTGTCGGCAGCGGAGAGTATCTGCTGGAGGCTCTTCAGCATCGGATCGTCTGCAGCCATCTTCATCTCCATGAGACTGCCGAACCCGATTATTGCTGTAAGAATGTTATTGAAGTCGTGGGCAACGCCACCGGCAAGAGTGCCGACAGCCTCAACCTTTTGCGCCTGCCGGAGCTGCTCCTCCAGAGACCGCTTCTCCATGGTGTTCACAATGGTGACAATTGCACCGATGAATGACCCGTCAGCAGAGAGCAGCGGAGCAGCTGAATAGGAAACCCTGATCAGCTTGCCGTCTGCACAGATCAGTTCCTCTTCACTGTCATGATACTGCTCACACCTGGAGACCGTTTCCATGACCTTGCAGCCATGCAGACTCTCCGGACTGGCATCCGCCTTGGCGCAGTAGATAAGGTCATGGAGATTATTGCCGATGAAAAAAGAGTCGTCCTTATAGCCCAGCATCTCAAGGCAGGAGCGGTTGACAAAGAGGCAGTTGCCATCCGGATCAAGGCCGATCACCCCCTCAGCAGCAGAGTCGAGAATCTGGGATATTATGGAACGGCAAAGGTCAAGCTCACGCCTGAGGTCTTCCTCTTTCTGCATGACGGCCCCTCTTTAGACAAGAGTAATGATAAAAATTATATCAGGCCGCACTTGATTTGCTATCTCCGGATGCAAAATAACTGCACCGCTTATTTGGCAACAATGCCGAATTCCACCCTGCTGCCGGCAGTGCCATCCTTTGCGGGTGGAGCGAACGGATCGCCGCTCTTCTCAAACAACCTTTCCTGGGGCAACTTACCCTCCTGGAGCAGGAAGTCGACTACCGCAACAGCCCGCTCCCTTGCCAAGCCCCGGAGTTGCTGCTCACCGACGGCAGTATTGGTAAGGATGAGTTTCTTCATCTCTTCGTCTGGGAGAACCTTGAGCGTGCCAACGACCGTGCGCGGTCTGGGGAACTTTTCTTTTTCATAAACAGCTTTAAGCCAGCGCGGATACTCAGCCGGAGCAATCTCCTGGGCATCAAGGCCAGCTGCAGTTCCCTCAAGTTTCTCCCTGGCAGAAGCAAGCAGTTTCTCGTTTTTCATTTTTTTCAGGAGGATTTCACCTCTCAAACCTTCCGGATCGCGTGCCCGGTCAGCAAAACCGCTGACCTCAAGCCTTAACCCGGGGCGGTCGGCAAGGGCTTTGGCAAGGGAACGCAACTTCTCTGCTTCGGCTTTTACAAGCCGGCTGCTGCCAGGAGAAAAACTTACCGAACTGAAATCTGCACTGCTGCCGAAACTTGACTGCAGAAAGGCCATCGGCGAGGTTGCCGCCTTGACCAGCAGGTTTTTAAGCATCTGCCCGACCACACCCCAGATACTGAACTTTGGAGCATCGGTCCGGCCTGACAGAGGCAGGTCAAGATGGATTTCACCATTTTTATCTTTCAGGAGCGCCACACCGAGCCTCACCGGCAGAGAAGTTGCCTTCTGGCTCTCTATCTTTTCACCGAAAGTAAACTGGTCAAAGAAGATGCTGTTCTGGGCAGAAAGTTCCTTATGCTCAACCTTGTATTTCAATGCCAGGGATAGTTTCCCCTTGTCGATGGCGTAACCGAGATAGGTGCCTGAATAAGGTGTGAACGGAGAGAGCTCGATATCACTGAAGACAATCTGCATATCAAGGAAAAGATCGCCGGAAAGGGGGTTGATCCTGCCGGAAATTTTCAGAGGGGAATGGTTCTCCAGGTTGCCTCGCAGGTCGATATCGGCAGTGGTACTTTTGTCGGAAGAGAGCCCGCTGACCCGCCCCCCCATCT